>CAZBSU010000017.1:0-15058 GCA_964494745.1 uncultured Planctomycetales bacterium
GCAATCGCTTCGCGCAGGACAGGCGCGCCGATGCTGGGGGTGTATTTGGTAAAGCCTTCCTGGATGGCGCGGATGGCGGCGGTCTTGATAGGTTCGGGCGTGTCGAAATCAGGCTCCCCCGCGGCAAAATTGACCACATCATGTCCCTGGGCCCGCAGCTCTTTTGCCCGGGCGGTGATGGTCAGCGTCGAGGAAGCGACCAGATTTTTGATCCGTTTATTGATCGAATACGGCATAAGACGAAGGAATTACTCTCCCGTCTTTCTCCTGAAAATTTTACGGATACCCCGCGGCGGTTTCTTCTTGCCTTTATCTTCGGGAGGCGGGCCGCTCTTTTTACCCGTCGTCGGCCGGGCCCCGCCTGTCTCACTGGGGGCCTCGGGTTTGCCCTGTTGGGCTTGCTTTTCCTGCGGAGAAGCGACATCCAATTTCTTGGCCTTGGAGGTAGCCGCGGAACGGGCCTTGCTCAAAATGACCTCGTCTTTCTCGGTCAGCTCCAGATATGCCAAGGCGGCATTATCGCCACGCCGGTTCGAAACCGGGATGATCCGGGTGTATCCCCCCTGGCGGGAGGCGAACCGGGGCGCGGTCTTACGAAACAGGTCACTCACCAGCTTATGATCACACAGCACGGCATAAGCCCGGCGCCGATGGGCCAGGGTGCCTTTCTTGCCCAGCGTAATCAACCGGTCCACCAGTTTACGGGCCTCTTTGGCCTTGGTCTTGGTGGTGCAAATACGCTGGCGGATCAGCGTGGCCTTGGCGATATCCCGCACCGTTGCCTTTCTCCAGCTGGAGTTTCGGCCCAGTCGTTTTCCGGCTCTCATGTGTCGCATATCTTAATCCTCTAACCGCCTTGTTGTTCGGCGCGTTTCAATTTTTTGGCATCCACCTTCATCCCCAGATGCAGGCCCATAACCTTAAGCAAATCGTTGATCTCGGTCAAAGACTTCTTGCCGAAATTCCGGAAGCTCAGCAATTCCGACTCGGTCTTCTTGACCAGCTCGGCAATCGTCTTGATGTTGGCATCTTTCAGGCAATTGGCGCTGCGCACGGACAGCTCCAGCTCTGAAATCGGAAGACGCAGCTTTTCGTACATGGCCTGTTCCTCAGCCGAGATCTCCTCTTCCTCTTCCTCTTCTTCGGGTAACTGGCCATAGGACACGAAAACATCCAGGTGACGCTGAAGGATATTGGCGCCGTAGAGAAGGGCCTCTTTGGGATTGACCGAACCGTTGGTCCAGATATCGAGGATCAGGCGGTCATAATCGGTTCGCTGCCCCACGCGGGTGTTTTCGACCAGATAATTCACTTTCGTGATTGGAGTGAAGATCGAATCGACGGCAATCGTGCCCACCGTCGCCCCCTCTTTCTTATTCATTTCGGCCGGCATATATCCCCGGCCCCGGCATATCTCCATCTCCATATTAAACGGCGCATTTTCGGTCAGGGTGGCGATCAAATGGCCGGGGTTGATGATCTCGATCGTTTCGTCACAGATGATATCTTTGCCGGTAATCGGGCCTTTCTTGTCGACCTTGATATAAACGGTCTTGGGCACCTTGGAATAAGAGCGGATGATCAGACCCTTGATATTCAGCACGATGTCCGTGACCGGCTCCATGACCCCGGGGATCGTTGAAAATTCATGCTGAACCCCTTCGATGGTAACCGCTGTCACGGCGCTCCCTTCCAGCGAGGACAGCAAGATTCGCCGTAAAGAATTGCCCAACGTCACACCGTATCCCCGTTCAAACGGTTCCGCGACAAATCGGCCGTAGTTCGAGGTGTAGTTGGACTCATCGCAATCCAACCGCTTGGGCATCTGAAAATCACGCCATTTGACTCCCATAAGAAATTCCTCCTTCGATAAACCCGCCGCAGTGCCCGGGTCAATCTAACCGACTTCTTTTCGGATAAAAAGAAACCGCGTTATCGATATTAATGGTAATTTGATCAATCCCTGAACGGCCGTTTTGCCTGTCTTTTGGTCGGCGTGAAGCCGGTTACGCAAAATTTTTACCGAGAATAAAGCTCGACAATAAGCTGCTCGTTCACCGGGAACCCGATGTCATCCCGCTCGGGCAGACGGACGACCTTACCCTTGAAATGTTCCGGGTCGGCGCTGAGCCAGGTCGGGACTTGTTTATCCTCATTCGCCTTGATATTCTCCTTGAAGGTCTTGACCCCTTTTTCATTGATCTTCAAGGAAATCTCGTCATTGGCCTCAACCTGATAAGAGGGGATGTTGACACGACGGTCGTTGACCAAGACGAATCCGTGACCGACAAACTGACGAGCCTGCTTGCGCGAGGTCGCAAACCCCAGCTGATAAATAACGTTATCCAGACGCTGCTCCAAAAACTGAAGCAGGATCTCGCCGGTGACGCCTTTTTTGCGCACCGCCCGGCCGAAATACAGACGGAATTGTTTTTCCAGGATGCCGTAGATGCGTTTGACCTTCTGCTTCTCCCGGAGCTGCAAACCGTAGTTGGAAAGTTTTACCCGGCGGTTGCCGTGCTCCCCGGGGGCATAGGTGCGGCGGTCCACCGCGCAACGATGCGTGTAGCACCGGGCCCCTTTAAGGAACAGCTTCTCCCCTTCCCGGCGGCATTTGCGGCAACTCGATTCTAAATCTCTGGCCATATTACGAATTCCTTCCTTAAAACAAATCCCCGTCAGACCCGTCTCTTCTTGCGGGGGCGGCAACCGTTATGCGGCATCGGGGTCACATCACAGATAGCCGTTACGTTCAACCCGGCCGCCTGCACGGCACGAATGGCGGACTCCCGCCCCGAGCCAGGGCCTTTAACGAGGATCTCGACGGTTTGCAAACCCAAATCTCTGGCCGCCCGCGCCGCCTGGGACGCCGCGATCTGCGCGGCAAAAGGCGTTGATTTCTTGGAGCCGTTGAACCCCACGCTCCCCGGACTTGACCATGAGATGGTGTTGCCTTGCTTATCGGTTATGGTTATCAGCGTATTGTTGAACGTCGCCTTGATATGCACGACACCGGCGGTTACGCCCTTCAACGCACGCTTCTTCAGTTTTTTTTCTTTATTTGACTTTGACGAGCTGGTCTTCTTGGCCATAGTGACACCTTATCCTTATTTCTTTCGAATCTTGCCGAAAATCGATTTATGTCCCTTGCGGGTCCGGGCATTGGTCCGGGTTCTTTGTCCGCGAACCGGCAATCCGCGCCGATGACGCAGGCCGCGCCCGGTACCGATGTCCATATGCCGGCGTATATTCTGATTCACGGTCCGTCTCAGTTCCCCTTCGGTGATATAGTTGTTCTGGATGATACCCGCCAAACGGGCGATCTCCTCGTCGCTGAGATCCTTCGCGCGCCGGGCCGGTTCAATTTTGGCTTCATCCAAAACGGCCCGGGAACGCGTCCAGCCGATACCGTGAATGTACCTTAAGGCAGCATCAATTCTTTTTTCTCTGGGGATATCGACCCCGAGTAATCTTGGCATTTTTCTTTCCTCTTCCCTGGTTCCTGAGTGTTACCCAGCAGGCCAACACAGGTCAGCCCTGGCGCTGTTTATGCTTAGGATTCTGACAGATGACCCGGACGACATTTCGCCGCCTGACGATCTTGCATTTGCTGCATACTCTCTTAACCGAAGATTTGACTTTCATCATCTTCCCCGTTTCATCCAGATTATTTCTTCTCGCGGTAGGTGATCCGGCCGCGGGAAAGATCATAAGGGGACAATTCCACTTTGACCTTATCCCCGGGCAGGATACGGATAAAATGCATCCTGATCTTGCCCGATACATGCGCCAGGACGATATGCCCGTTCTCGAGTTCAACCCGAAACTGCGCATTCGGCAAGGCCTCGACGATGCGGCCCTCTACCTCGATAAGTTCTTCTTTCGCCATATTAAGCGGTTAGGATTTTTGTTCCGTCGGTGGTTATCGCCACCGTATGTTCAAAATGCGCGGACGGTTTTCCGTCCATCGTCTCGACCGTCCAGCCGTTATCCCGTATGCAGGTCTGCCAATCGCCCATATTGATCATGGGTTCGATCGCCAGGACCATGCCCTCCTCCAGGACCGGCCCCTGATGGGGCGGACCGAAGTTCGGGATCTCCGGCTCTTCGTGAAGTTCCCGGCCGATGCCGTGGCCGACAAAATCCCGCACCACAGAAAATCCCTGGGACTCCACATAAGTCTGAATCGCGTGCGAGATATCCGACAAGTGCTGCCCCGGACGGGCGTTGCCGATGCCCTTCAGCAGTGATGTCCGCGTGACCTCGATCAAGTGCAGCTGGTCCGGCGTCACCGTGCCGACCGGCACCGTGACCGCCATATCGGAATAAAATCCCTGATAAACCACCCCGGCATCAAGACTGACAATATCCCCTTCAACGATCTTTCGGTCACCTGGAATGCCGTGCACGATTTCCTCGTTAACGGAAACGCACACACAACAGGGAAAGCCCCGGTATCCCTTGAAGGCCGGTCTGACGCGCCGTTCGGCCATCAGATCCTCCGCCATCTCGTCGATCTGGCGGGTGGTCATGCCATTTTTTAAAGAACTGGTTAATATCTTGATGATCGCCGCTAAAATCTGACCCGACTGAAAAAGAAGCTCAATTTCCTGGGGTGTTTTGATTTTGATGTGATGCGTCATCAAATTCCTTTACAAATGCCTCGAGGTCCTTCATCAATGCCGCGGTCTCCTGTTCGGCATCAATCGTTTTAAGTTTTCCCTGCTTCCGGTAATAATCGATGATCGGCGCTGTCTTTTCTTGGTACACCTCAAGGCGTTTGGTGATGGTCGCTTCCGTGTCATCCGGGCGCTGGTAAAGCTCCCCGCCGCAACGATCGCAAATACCCTCCTGGTGCGGCGGCATATTCTTGATATGATACAAGGCGCCGCAATTCCGGCACACACGCCGGCCGGTCAGGCGTTGCAGAATGACCGGCAATCCCGCCTCCATCAAGACCGCAAATTCCAGCGGGATAGCATATTTCTCTAAAATCTTATCCAGATCTTGAGCCTGGGCGGTTGTCCGCGGAAAACCGTCCAGCAAAAAACCCTGCCGCACGGTTTCGGGCCGGGACAGCCGACTCTCGATCAGCCGGGTCACCAGCTGGTCTGGAACCAATCCCCCGCTTTCGACATAACCCTTCGCTTCCTGCCCGAGCTCGGAACCTGACTTCATCTCCTTCCGGAGGATATCCCCGGTCGAAATATGCAAGACCTCAAATTTTTCGCGGACGCGGTTGGCCAACGTCCCTTTGCCCGCTCCCGGCGGCCCCAAAAGCACCAATCTCATCGCCGGCTCCTTATTCTGCCCGATTTCATAAAGCCTTCATAATGACGCATGACCAAATGGGACTCGACCTGCTTCATGGTATCCAGCATGACTCCGACGGTGATCAGGACGCCCGTGCCGCCGAAAAAGGAGGCCACCAGATACGGGACATTGAAGGAGGCCATGATCCAGTCGGGCATGACGGCAATCGCGCAGATGAACAAGGCCCCGGCCAGGGTGACCCGGGTCAGGACAAAATCCAGATAATCGGCCGTTTGCGTGCCCGGACGCACGCCCGGGATGAATCCGCCGTGTTTTTTCATGTTCTCGGCCACATCCACCGGATTAAAAACGATCGCCGTGTAAAAATAACAAAAGAAAACAATCAGCAAACCGTAAATGACATAATAAATCGGGCTGCCGCGGCTGATGGCCTGCGCAAAAGTGGCAAAACCCTCGAAAGGCAGAAAGCTGGCAATCGTCGCCGGGAAAAGGATGATCGACTGCGCAAAAATAATGGCGATAACCCCGGCCGTGTCTACCTTCAGGGGGATATACGTGCTCTGGCCGCCATAGACCCGTCGGCCGACGATGCGCCGGGCGTATTGCACCGGGATCTTGCGCTGGGCCTGAGTGATGAGCGTCACCGCGATGATAACCCCCACCAAAAAGGCCACCATGATCAAAAGCTGAAGAGGTTGCAATTGGGCGGCCCCCGTCTTCTGGGCCGATAAAAGCTGAACCAAGGTCCCGATCGCAGCCGGCGCGGATGAAATAATCCCCGCGGTGATGATCAGGGATATGCCGTTACCGATCCCGCGCTCCTGGATCTGTTCGCCCAACCACATCAAAAGCAACGTCCCCGAAGATAAAGTGACCACCGTCACGAACCGAAAGCCCCACCCCGGGTTATTCACCAAGTTCGTCAGCCCCTGACTCTGCATGCCTTTCTCGAGCCACATGGCGATAAAAAATGACTGGACCAGCGAAAGCGCCAAGGTCCCGTAACGGGTGTACTGATTGATCTTGTGATAACCGGCCTGGCCTTCCTTGGCCAATTTCTCCAAGGCCGGAATCACAGCCGTCAACAGCTGCATGATAATCGAGCTGGAGATATACGGCATGATCCCGAGAGCGAAAACCGTCATTTTCTGGATCGCCCCGCCGGAAAACATATTCATAATGCCAAAGATCGACCCCGTGTGGGAGGTGGCCTGGTTGCGAAAGAATTCGGTCAAGACCGCCCCGTTGACACCCGGGATCGGGATAAAACAGCCCACACGGAAAAGAGCAATGATTCCCAGGGTCATCAAGATGCGGCGCTTCAGATCGGGAATCTTAAAACTGTTGACAAAGGCGGAAAGCATTTTATTTTTTGCCCTGGGCCGATTTCTCTTTGATGATCTTCTGATCGATCTTTTCGGTCTTGCCCCCGGCCTGGGTTATCTTTTCCGTTGCGCTTTTGGAAAAGGCGTAAGCATGAACAGTCAACTTTTTCTTGAGTTCGCCGTTTCCCAAAATCTTATACGGCTTGAACACGCTGGAGATCATGCGTTTTTCTTTGAGCGTCTGAGCGTCGACCACACTGCCTTCTTTAAAACGCGTTAAATCGCTGACCTTGATGACCTGATAGACAAGCGGATTCCGACGCCGAAAACCCACTTTCGGAAGACGCCGGATCAAAGGGACCTGGCCGCCTTCGAGGGACTGAAGGATGCCCCGGCCGGCCCGGGCATTCTGTTTGCGCCCATGGCCCCGCCCCGAGGTCTTGCCCCGACCGCTGCCGCGGCCCCGGCCAACAATTCTTTTCCGTTTGCGTGCGTGCGGTGTTGCCTTGAGATCATGAATCTGCATTATTCTTCCGTCGCTTCCTCTCGATAGGGTTTCAAACGCATCAAACCGTTCATGGTGGCCTTGACGACATTGATCGGGTTATTAGAACGAAGACATTTGGTCAGGATATTGTGAATCCCCGCGCCGTCACAAACCGCGCGTACCGGCCCGGCGGCGATAACCCCGGTCCCGTCGGAGGCCGGTTTCAAAAGCACATGCGCACCGCCGTTGATGCCGGTAATCTGATGCGGTATGGTGGTGCCCTTAAGATGGACCTTGACCATATTCTTCTTGGCCATATTCAGGGATTTCTTTATCGCGGTCGCGACCTCCCCGGCCTTGTCCAGCCCATAACCCACATTGCCTTTGGTATCACCGACAACGACAAGGGCGCTGAACGAAAGTTTCTTGCCGCCTTTGGTGACCTTGGTGACCCTCTTGATCGACAGAACCTTCTCGACAAACTCCGGGGCGTCTTCCTCTTGGCCCGCAGGGGATTGGCGGTCGCGGCCGCCGCGCTGGGGGCCCCTCCCCCGTCCCCTGGGTCTCGATGACAGTTGAGATCGAGGGGCCTCAGTCACTTTCTGCGCCTGAGGTTTGTCACCTTTAGCCTTAGAATCAGCGTTGGGATCAGCCTTGGAATCCGCCTTAGAATCCGAAGCGACCTGTTGGGGCGGTGTTGCTTGAGGTTCTTGTTCGTTTGGTTGTTTCTGTTCCTTATCTTCCATCTAAGCTCCGATACATTGATCTTTCAGTCTCTTTGTTTAAAAATGCAGACCGGCCTTTCGCGCGGATTCAGCAAAGGCCTTGACGCGGCCATGAAAAAGATACCCCCCGCGATCAAAGGCGACCGACGTGATTCCTTGTTTCTTGGCCAAACCAGCCACGGCCTCACCCAGGCGGGCCGCTCCTTTGACATTGCCGCCATCTGCCTCTTTTTGTCTGACAGATTTGTTCAGGGTGGAAAGCCCCAGCAAAACCTTTCCATTTACATCATCAATGATCTGGACATAAAGATTTTTCAAACTCCGGTGCACGCACAGACGCGGACGGGCGGCGGTCCCGACAATTTTACGCCGGATACGCCGATGGCGGCCATAACGCTTAATTTCTTTTTTCTGATAGATCGTCAGCATGGTCTTACTTAATAACAGATTTCCCTTGTTTGCGGCGGACCGTTTCCCCGGTGTAACGGATGCCTTTGCCTTTATAGGGTTCCGGCGGCTTAAACTGACGGATACGGGCCGCGGTCTGCCCAACAGAGGCAGCATCGGCTCCCTGGACAACAATACTGGTCGGTTTGGGAACCGTCACGGTCACGTCCTGGGGCGGTTCGTATTCCACCTGATGACTGAATCCGAGATTCATCACCAATTTCTTGCCTTGCATCTGGGCCCGGAACCCCACGCCCTGGATCTCTAACTCACGCGTGTGCCCTTCCATAACGCCCGTGATCATATTTTCCAATAACCGATGCACGGTCCCGTGATTGGAGCGGTGCTGTTTGGCGTCCGACAGGCGCGTCACATGAACCTGTCCGTCTTTCTGTTCCAGGCGGACGCCATACGGTACGGGCAGAGACAATTTCCCTTTCGGGCCCTCCACCGCGACATGCGTCTCTTGAAGGGAGACTTTCAGCCCCTTGGGAATGGAAATCGGAATTTTACCTATTCGTGACATAAAAAAAATGCAAATAAAGGGTTACCAGATATAACACAAAACCTCGCCACCGACTTTTGCCCGGCGGGCATCACGGTCGCTCAGGACCCCCTTAGAGGTCGAAATAATCGCTGTCCCCAGACCGTTCAGGACACGCGGCAGATGGTCACGCTGCGAATAAACCCGCAGACCGGGACGGGAAATCCGTTTGAGGCCGATGATCGCAGGATTTTTCTTCTCGTATCTCAAATAGATCTTGTAGGATCCCTGCACATTATTCTTCAGCAAGCGGTAATCCTCGATGTATCCGTCGGCCTTGAAGATCTCCAGCATCTTACCGATGAGCTTCGAGGCAGGGATATCGACCGTATCCTTACGCGCCTGCAACGCGTTGCGGATAATCGTTAACATATTGGCAATCGGATCTGTTAATGACATAATGATTCCTCGTCTTGACGTCTTACCAACTGGCCTTGCGCACCCCGGGGATCTCGCCTTTCCAGGCCAATTCCCGGAAACAAATCCGGCAGATACCGAAACGGCGCAGAAACCCCTTCGGCCGGCCGCAAATACGGCACCGGTTATGCTGACGTGTTGTAAACTTTGATTTGAGGGCTGCCTTATTGACTAATGCTTTTCTTGCCATAAAAATCTTTCCTCTGTGATATCCTGCCGCTACGATTTCGCAAACGGCATACCAAAAAGCCGCAACAGCGCAAAGGTCTGTTCCTGCGGGCCGTGATTAAAAACAAAAGTGACGTCCATCCCCTGGGTATGTTGGATATTGCCCGTGTCAATTTCCGGAAAAATAGACTGGTCTTCTAGGCCTAAGGTATAATTCCCCTGCTGATCAAAGGCCTTGCGGGAGACACCGCTGAAGTCCCGGATCCGGGGCAGGCAGAAATTCACCAAACGGTCCATAAATTCGTACATCTTGGCCTGGCGCAACGTGACCTTGCACCCGACCGGCATCCCGATCCTCAGCTTAAAGTTCGAGATCGCCTTACGGGCCCTGCGGATGATCGGCTTCTGCCCGGTGATCTTACCCAAATCCTGCATGGCGACCTCCAGGGTCTTGATATCCTGGATCGCCTCGCCGACGCCCATGTTAATGACGATCTTGTCCAGCCGGGGCACGGACAGGGCATTGGGGATACCGAATTCCTTCTGCATCTCAGCAATGATATGTTCGCGATAGTATTTAGCGAGTCTGGCCATAATTCAAATATGTTCCTCTTTATTAAAGGGCTTCCTGGGTTTTCTTGCTGATACGAACCTTGGATCCGTCTTTCAGGATCGAAACCCCGAATCGGGTCGATTTGCTGCCGCGACGATCCATCAGGGCGACATTCGATATATGCAACGGGGCCTCTAGTTCGATGATCCCGCCTTGCTGCTCCTGCTGGGTCTTACGCCGCGCCTTTTTGACGAGGTTGACCTTCTCGACCAAGACCCGCTGTGTGGCCGGATAAACCCGCAGGACCTTACCGGTCTTGCCTTTGTCCTTACCGGCAATAACCTTGACTTTGTCATCTCTCTTAATACGTAACACCTTAAACAACCTCCGGAGCTAGGGATATGATTTTCATAAATTCTAAATTTCTCAATTCACGGGCCACGGGCCCGAAAACGCGCGTGCCTTTGGGATTCCCGTTATCGTCGATAATCACCAGCGCGTTGCTGTCAAAGCGAACACTGGTCCCATCCGAGCGGACAATCGGAAACTTCGTGCGCACGATCACGCCCTTGGCCTTTTCGCCCTTCTTGATGGCGGCGTCGGGGGCCGATTCCTTGACGTTCACCCGGACGATATCGCCGACCTGGGCCCAATGCCGGCCCTTGCTGTTCAAAACCCCGATCAGCGACGCCTTACGCGCGCCGGAGTTGTCCGCGACATCCAATAATGATTTCATATATAGCATAATCAGGCCGATAGTTGCGTATTGCTTTTCACGATCTCCAAAACGACCCAGCGCTTGTCCTTGGACAGGGGACGCGATTCCATGATCCGGACCGTATCTCCCGTCTTGGAGGCGTCTTTCTCGTCATGGGCCTTGAATTTAACCGCCGAGCGGACCGTCTTGTGATATTTGTCGTGTTTGGCGGCCCGGCGGACACGCACCACCCGCGTCTTGCGCATCTTATCGCTGGTCACCTCACCGATGAATGTCCTGCGTCTGTTCTTTCTGACTTCCATAGTTACTCCTCAGCTCTCCCGAACGATCTTGTCCAACATTTTATTCCTTCTCTGCGGACGACGTTTCCAATTCGCGTTCGCGCAGGATCGTCAGGATCCGGGCAATGTCCCGTTTAAGCACCCGGAATTGAGACGGTTTTTCAACCCGGCCGATCTTGCGTTGGTATTTCAAATTGGCCAGTTCTTTTTTTAAGGCCCTTTCCTTCTGAAGCAGATCATCTGACGGCAGGGCACGGTAATCTTTTATCTTCATCATGTATTCAGCCTCAGCAACCCGAGTTTAATGCCCTTCCCGGGATATAAATTTGGTTTTGACCGGCAATTTAAAGGCGATCAGACGGAATATCTGCCGGGCAAAATCTTCCGGGACGCCGCCGATCTCAAAAAGGACTTTCCCTTTCTTGATCATGCATCTCCAATGATCGGGTTCGCCTTTGCCTTTGCCCATGCGGGTCTCAGCCGGTTTCTTGGTGACCGGCTTGTTGGGAAAAACGTTAATCCACATCTTCCCGGCACCGCGCATCTTCCGGGCGGCCACGATCCGGCAGGCCTCCATGTGGTTGGCCCGGACGAAACCATTTTCCAAGGCCTTCAGGCCGAATTCGCCGAATGCCATGCGGTTACCGCGCGTGGCCAGGCCGCGGTTCTTGCGCCGCTGTGACTTGCGGTATTTAACTTTGCGTGGCATTAATAGCATGCTAATTCTCCTAAAGAATGATCAGGCACCCGTTCGGGTCGCGCTTTTCGTGAACCGGCCTTGATGCTGCCTATGGCGTTCCGGGATGATCTCCCCCTTGTAAATCCACACCTTGACGCCGATAACCCCATAGGTCGTATAGGCCTCGGCAAACCCGTAATCCACATCCGCCCGCAAGGTCTGCAGCGGAATCGATCCTTCATGATAGGTCTCCCGGCGCGACATTTCCGCGCCGCCCAAACGGCCGGCCACACTGATCTTGATACCTTTCGCACCGGCCTGACGGGATTGATCGATCGCGCGTTTCACGGCCCGCCTGAAGGCGACCCGTTTCTCCAGCTGAAACGCCACATTCTGGGCCACCAATTGGGACTCCAAAACCGCCTGTTTGATCTCGATGATATCAATGGATATTTCCTTCGACGAAATCTTGGACAACTGTTCCCTCAGGCGGTCGATATCCGCACCGCGGCGCCCGATCACTACCCCCGGCCGGGCAGAGGCGATCTTGACCTTAATCTGCTCAGCCAAGCGTTCGATATTGACATAAGAGACCGCCGCCTGGGTGAAATTTTTCATGATATAGCGACGGATCTTATTGTCCTCGACAATATTATCGGCGTACTCCCGGGGATTGGCATACCACAGACTCCGCCAGTTCTTGTTGATCCCCACGCGTAAAATATAAGGATGTACTTTTTGTCCCACGTATGCGCTCCTACTTTGTCATCAAATCCAATTCGATGGTTAAATGGGTGGTCCTTTTCAAAATCCCCGTGGCCCTTCCGAAAGCCGCGGCCCGATACCGTTTCCAAGTCGGCCCTGGGTCAGCCAAGACCCGGGAAACAAAAAGCTGATTTTCGTTGAGGCCCTGCTTTTTGGCATTGGCAACGGCTGAATTCAAAACCTTGCCGATCGTTTTGGCGCAGCCCTTGTTCGAATAGGTCAATACGGCCAGAGACGTCGGGACGTCCTTGCCGCGGATCAAATCAATGACCTGACGGACCTTTGTCGGCGAAACGCGGATATATCTTGCTTTGGCTTTGGCAATCATTTGTTATCTCTGTTTGGGCTTACGTTTTGTCCGGTGCCTTCTTGGCCTTGACCCCGCCGTGCTTCTTAAAAATCCGGGTCGGGGCAAAATCCCCGAATTTGTAACCGACCATGTTCTCGGTGATGAAGACCGGAATGTGTTTTTTGCCGTTATGGATCGCAACAGTATATCCGACAAATTCCGGCAAGATCACAGAACGGCGCGACCATGTCTTGATCGGTTGGCGGCGGCCGGAGGCCTGCACGGACTTTAACTTCTTCAGCAGGGATTCATCAATAAACGGACCTTTTTTTATCGAGCGTGGCATAATTATTTTTTCTTTCTGTGACGAACGATAAATTTCCTTGAATATTTAGTCTTCTTGCGCGTCTTCAATCCCTTTGTGGGCTTGCCCCAAGGCGTCACCGGGTGCGGATTGCCCTGCGGGGCCTTGCCTTCACCGCCGCCGTGGGGATGATCGACCGGATTCATAACGACACCGCGGACATGGCCGCGACGTCCCAGCCAACGCATCCGGCCGGCCTTGCCGTAGGAACGGATCTCGTGCTCGACATTGCCCAATTGGCCAATGGTGGCCCGGCAATTCAGCGACACCTTCCGGACCTCACGCGACGGCATACGGATATGGGCAAACTTGCCTTCTTTGGCCATGATCTGGGCCAACCCGCCGGCCGAACGGACCATCTTGCCGCCGCGGCCCGGCTGCAATTCGATATTATGAATCGCGGTCCCCAAGGGGATCCGGCTCAACGGCATGCAATTGCCGGATTTGATGTCGACATCACCCTCATCGGTGCTGACGATCTTGTCTCCGACCTTCAATTCCAACGGGGCCAGGATATAAGATTTCTGATTGTCCGGATACCGGACCAGCGCGATACGCGCCGTACGGTTGGGATCATATTCGATCGCCAGGACCTCGGCAATCTGATCCAGGCGCTGGCGCTTGAAGTCGATCACCCGATACATCCGTTTATGGCCTCCGCCGCGAAAGCGTATCGTGATCCGCCCGGAAGAATTGCGCCCGCCCCTCTTTTTTAGAGGACGCAACAGGGCCTTCTCCGGCTTGGCCTTGGTGATCTCGGCGAAATCGGATATCGTCGTGTGACGCAACCCACTCGTTGTCGGTTTAAAACGCTTGATTCCCACGGTTATCTTATCCTCAATCCTTATTTAATTTCAATCTTCTGGCCTGCCTGCAAGGTTACCACCGCCTTCTTCCACGAAGACGTCAGGCCAAATTCCTGCCGGACACGTTTTCTCTTGCCACGCATATGCATGGTCCGGACATGCGCCACCTTGACCTTGTAGATCGTCTGGATGGCCTTCTTGATTTGGATCTTATTGGCGCGGCGATCAACCTCAAAAATATATTTGCCCTGCGGCTCCAAAAATGTCGCCTTTTCCGTGCGCAGGATCGAATGAATGGTATCGTATTCGGTTATCATGGTTATTTCTCGATCCTTTTCATCAGGATATCCCAGGCCGTCTTGGTCAACATGATATTTTTGTGGCGCAGGATATCATAGGCATTGACTTCTGATGCGGGGATCAGGCTGAAGCGCGGCAGATTGCGGCTTACCTTAAGAATGCTCGCATCGCTGCCGTCAAGGACAGCCAGGGTCTTGCCCTGCAGCTTCAATCTTTTCAGAATACCGGCAAACTCTTTTGTTTTCGTCAACGTCTTGGTGAATTCTTCGATAAAGAACAATGTCTTGGCCCGGAGTTTGGCATTCAGACTTTCGCGCAGGGCCGCGCGTCTGATCTTTTTGGGCAGTTTGTACCCAAAATCGCGCGGATGCGGCCCAAAGGTGACCCCGCCGCCGATAAACAAAGGCGAACGGATTGATCCCACGCGCGCCCGGCCGGTTCCCTTTTGCCGATACGGCTTGATCCCACCCCCGCTCACATCGGCCCTTTCCTTGGTGGAAACGGTTCCCTGACGCTGCCGGGCCTGGTACATGACAACGGCCTGATGAAGGACCTTGGTGTTAACCCCGGCATCGAAAACTTTGTCCGGGATCTTAACCTCGCCGGCGTTTTTGCCTTCACTATTGAATAGGACCACAGAATCCATGTTATTTCTTCTTACCTTTGGCCTTGCCCTTGCTTTGTTTCATCGGGTTACGGCTTTTCGCATGACGAGCCTTCTTTTCTTCCAACGACTGAAAAGCCTTTTTCCTGGATAAATTAATCGCCAACAGGGACCGACGATGTCCCGGAACCGCCCCCTTGACCAACAACAGATTGTTCTCAGGGTCCACCTGCATGACACGCAGCCCCTGGACACTGACCCGGCGTGAGCCCATCTGCCCGGGCATATGCGTGCCCTTGAACACCCGCGAGG
>CAZBSU010000018.1:0-14983 GCA_964494745.1 uncultured Planctomycetales bacterium
CCAGTGCATGAACGTCAGTGACCATGAGATCGAAGGCGCCGTCTTGGAAGGCGCGCGCACGCTTTATGAACTGCAGGAACGCACCAAGCTCGGAACGGTCTGCGGCCAGTGTAAGAACGAGGCGGTCAAGGTTATGCAGGATTGCATTGACCGGCATTTTAAGAAAGATTGACATCCCGTCGCCCACCCTTTTTCTCCCCTTTGGAATTCACCCCTTTTGCTTTCGAAGATTATTTTTCGTCCCTTTTTGTAATGAAATTACTTCAAAACATGTTAGTTTTTAAGGGAACTAAAATGATATAATATATGTCAAAAATTTTAGGAATCGAAATATATGCTCGAAAAATTTATCGATTATTTCGTTAAGCGCCACCTTTTGACCAATCTGGTCTTCATCACGGTCCTGGGCGGGGGTGTTTTAAGCTGGCAGCATATTAAGAAGGAAGAGATGCCGGACATCACCTTCGACCGTGTGCATATCTCCGCGTCCTATCCCGGGGCCACGGCCGAAGAAGTCGAGCATTTTGTCACCAATCCGATCGAAGACGAGATCCAGGGTCTCGACGGAATCTACCGCATCACCAGCACGGCCAGCCAGGGGAGCACCTCGGTTTCGGTCGAGATCGAGAAAGATTATCCCAACAAAGACGAAGTCATCACCGAGATCCGCAACGCGGTCCTCGAGGTCGATTTGCCGGCCGATATACGAGATGATCCTAAGGTGCGTGTCTTTAAGACCTCGAAAAAAGCGATTATCGATATCATGCTGTTTCATACCGGACGGCATCTCCTGGATACCGCCACCCGCCGGACTCTGCAGGAATACGCCCACGCACTCGAGAAACAGCTCTTGAATCTGCCCCACGTCAACAGCGTCGACAAATCCGGTTATCTCCAGGAAGAGATCCAGATCAAGGTCGATCCGAAGAAATTGATCAGCTACCGCATCCCCCTCAGCCAGGTCATGACCGAGGTTAAGAATAATCATGTCCGCCAGCCGGCCGGCCATATCGAGGCCAAGAATGAGCCCAAGGTGACCCTCAGCGCCGAACTGGATACGATCGATGTCTTAAATGAGTTGGCGGTTCAGGCCGGGTTCGAGGGCCGGGCCGTACCGTTAAAAGACGTCGCCGCGGTGACACGGGAATATGACCGCGGTAAGGATATCTTCAAGGTCAACGGCCATGAGGCGGTCCGGTTCAGCGTGGTCAAGAATTCCACTTACGGCATCCTTGAATCCATCGCGGCGGTCAACAAATCGATTGAACGCTTTAAGAAACAGTACCTGCAGAATGTGCCGATCGAATTGATCATGCTGGATGACGAGTCGGTGGACGTGCGCAACCGTTTGTCCATTATCGCCTTTAACGGGTCGATCGGTTTCGTCCTGATCCTGGTTATTTTGTTTATATTCTTAAGCAAAAGATCCGGATTTTGGGTGGCCATGGGCATCCCGTTTACGATTTTTTTCACTTTGATCGCCGCCCAATTCCTGGGTTACACGATCAATAATATCACGTTGGCCGCGGTCATTATTGTCATGGGCATGGTGGTCGATGACGCCATCGTGGTCGCGGAAAATATCGGCCGCCTGCGCGCCGAGGGCATGGGCTCGCGCGAGGCGGCGGTCAAGGGAACGGCGTATGTCTTTATGCCTATCCTGGCCAGCATCATTACGACCTGCATCGCTTTTGTGCCCCTGCTGACCTTCTCGGGCCGTTTCGGCTTGATGATGAAATACATCCCGGGAGTCATCTTTCTCATGTTGGGGGCGAGTTTGTTTGAGGCCCTGATCATCCTGCCGGGGCATATGCATTTTGAATTGCCGGTCTTAAACGGCAACAAGAAAAAGGGAGATGCGAAGCTCAAGGCCATATCGAAGCACTGGTTTCTTAAAGTCGAGGCACGTTATGCCCGGTTTCTCGAACGGCTGCTTCCCGCCAAAGGCTATATCCTGATGGGGTTTGTCGCCCTGCTGGTCTTGTCGGGTGTGATCATGACGCAGACGATGAGGTTTGTCATGTTTCCGCATGAGGAGACGCGCGAGATCTCGCTCGGCGGTTACGCGCCGGAGGACGCCGACCGCTTCGATACGGCGGAGATGACGAGCCATATTGAAAAGATCATTCATCCTTATATCGGCAAAGAGGTGGTCGGCATTCGGACGAGCATCGCCCGCAGCCGTCGCGGCGGCGCGGTTGAGGAGAACCGTTTTCGGATGGTCGTCGAAATCGTCTCGCGCGAAAAAAGAAAGCGATCCGCCGATCAGCTGATCGCCCTCTGGAAGAAAGATATCGAAAAGATCGAAGGACTCAGGGAATTGCAGATGCATAAAAGCCGCTGGGGTCAGTCCAGCGGCAGCGCCATTGAGATACTGGTCCAGGAGAATGACGATGCCCTGCGCAAGCGCGCGGCCGATAAATTGGCGAGTATGCTTGAAGAGCATCCGGCGCTTGCCAACATCGATATCGAACGGCCGATCGACATCCCGGAATATAAGATTGACCTGAAACGCGAAAAGATCAAAAGGCTGGCCATCAGTCCGAGCGATATGGCGACCGCTTTTCGAACCGCGCTGGAGGGGAGCATATTATACGAATTGCCTAAAGGAGACGAGGAAGTGGATGTCCGGCTGACGGTCAATGACGAATCAAAAGAAGATATCCAGAGCATCCTGGAAATTCCTGTCGAGAATCGTCAGGATTACCTGGTCCCGCTCGGCGATCTGGTCGAGGTCAAGAAGACCGTCACACCTAATTCGATCTCGCGCCGCGACCGCAACCGCACGACCATGGTTTATGCCGATCTCAAGCCGAGATCCGGCCTGACGCCGCTTGAGATCGCCGACGATATCGAAGAGGAAATCTTCACGGCCGTGATCGCGGATCAGCCCACGACCACCCTGGATTTTGCCGGGGAGATCCAGGATACGCGCGAGTCCCAGGGGGATCTGCGCAACGGCGTTTTTCTGGCCTTGTTCCTGATCTTCGCGGTTCTGGCGGTCCTTTTCAATTCCCTGACCCGGCCGCTGATCATCATGCTGGCGATCCCCTTTGGTGTGGTCGGGGTGGTTTTGGCCTTTATCGCGCATATGAAGTTTGTCTACGGTTTTTTTGCCGCGGTCGGGGTGTTGGGGTTGGCCGGCGTGGTCATTAACGACTCGATTATCCTTCTCACCAAACTGGACCGGGAATTCAGGCTTGATCAGTGCAAAAATCATGCTGATATTCACCGCAAAATCGCCTCGATCTCTTCCACCCGCCTGCGCGCGGTCGTCCTGACTACCCTGACGACAGTGGCCGGGGTCTTCCCGACGGCCTACGGCTGGGCCGGTTACGACGACATGTTGTCCGAGATGATGCTGGCCTTGTCCTGGGGCCTGTGTTTCGGGACCCTGATCACGCTTGTTCTGGTGCCGTGTATTTACAGCCTGATGCAGGATATGCGCTTTAAGATGAAACAGAAGATGCGTTTAGGCCCGGCGGCGGGTGTGCTGCTGGCCATCATGGCGTCAACGGTTGTGTTATGGCCCGGACGGGCCTGGGCGGCCGATGCCCCTGCGTCAAAGGTTTTGACCGTTGAGGAATTTATCCGGTCGGCCGCGCAAAACGATCCTTATTTCGAGCAGATCCTGATCGATCATCTCAAACTGAAATATCATAAAGACAGCAACCTCCCGGCGCGGGATATCATCGCCTCGGTCAAGGGCCAGTATGACTTCCTGCTGAGCCAGGACCGCGAGGACCCGGAGGTGACCTTCGGGTTGGACAAGCTTTTTCCCTTCACGGGCACGGACGTCTCGGTCGCGTATAAAAATACGCCTTCGCTTTCCGCGGACAAGTCGAGTTCGGAGCTGACCTTCCTGATCTCCCAGCCGATCGCTGAGAATGCCTTTGGCCGCGGCACGCGGGTCAAGGATGAGATTCTCGGGGCCGAAATGGACGTTATCCGTTATCAGGTCGTGGAGGCGTATGAGGATTACCTGGCGTCGCTGATTGATATTTACTGTGACTGGTACGCGGCTTACGAGAATGTTTTGATAGGGCGCGCGTCTTATGATCAGAATAAAAAGTTATTGGATAACATACTTGAACGCCAGCGACAGAAGATCGCCCTGCCGATCGACGTCAACAAGGTCAGGCTTTTGGTCATCAATAAGGATGAGGACCTGATCGCGCTGGAGGAGGATTTCAATCGCCTGACCAACTTAATACGAAAGTCGGTCGGGGCAAAGGGGGATCGGGATTTTGTTCCGGTTGATCCCTCGAACCACCGCCCGATTGATGTCGACTTTGAAGGGGATTATCGGACGTTCACGGAATCCAGCCGGACGTACGCGATCCTTGATCTCCTGGAGAACAAAAGCTCGCTGCAGGTCGAGGAGTACGCTGATGACCTTTTGCCGTCGACGAATTTCTTGCTGGGCTACAAGGTCTCGGGTGAGGAATGGCCGATCCGCGACGAGAATAATATGGCCTATGCCGGGATCTCGATAGAATGGCCGTTCTCGGACCAGGTCGACCGGGCCGAATATGAGACCGGCCGCATCGACCTGCGCCAGCAGCGTGTCAGCAACCGGAACAAATATCTGCAATTATACGCGGATCTGCGCAACCTGGATCTGGCGATCGGCCGCGAGCAGGAGCTGATCCGGCTGGCGGACGACAAGATCCGGCTGGCCGAAGAGGTGCTGACAGACGAGGCGGAGAATTATTCGCTCGGCAAGGTCACGCTGAACGATTATATCGACGCGGTCAACCGGCTGGACACCAATAAGTTTAACCGGATCACGCATCTGGTGCGGCTGAAAAAGCTGCGCACCGAATGGCTGCGAATGACCGATCGGCTGGTGAGTGAGAAAGTCCTGGCTGCTTATGGAGACGATGATCCGAATTCGTACAAATAGGCCGCGGCACTGACATTGTTTTCATAATAACCGGGCGTTTGCCCGGGCTTGATCGTGATCACGAATTCTGCCCGTTTTTCCCCCCCATGATTCAATTCCCAGAGGATGTAGCTCAATTCATTCGTTTCAATAGTATCCTTGAGCGTGAGATGTTTGATATGGGTGAAGATGAGCCACACCCGAAGCGGGCCTTCCGGTGTCGAACGTTGCTGGATCTGTTGGCGGAATTCTTTCAGGTGGTAAGGATGGATCCAAAAATTTTCGGCCGGTAGGCCCAAGCGCGGGGCATAATATTCATAAGCGGGCCCGGCCCCGTAAAACACGGCCATGAGATCTCCTTCCCGACGGTTGCGGTTCACGGCTCGGAGGATCGGTCGGATATCTTCCCCGGCGGGCATAAGCATGAACTGGCGAGTGGAGATGAGCAGGGGAGGGGTCAATACCACTCCCATGACGAATAAGCGCAGGGCCCGGCTTAATCCCGGTCTTTTGGGCCAGCGCAGGGTTTCGACACCTTTAACGACCAGGAGCATGAAGACCGGGACCAGAAAGAACGTCGTGCGGTCGCCAAAGGGATACAACTTCAGGGCGGATAAAAGCAGCATCAGCACAACGGGCGCCGACAAGATGGCGCCCCGGCGCCGGTCTTTTCGAAATAATTGAAAGATGCCCACGAGGGCCAGAACGCTTGCCAGGCCGGGAGATACCAAGAGGAATTTCCTAAAGAAAAAATGAAATATCCCGACCAGCCATTTCAGGCTCGGGATCATTCCGTCCGTCAATGGGAGAAAATAAGCGGACCAGTAACCTTTCAGCCCCGGATCCGTCTTGAAATAGCGCAACGAAATCAGATAGTAAAAGGCGATCCCGGCAAGCCAGATGGATCCTACCGTCAGCCCGGATAAAAATTTGCGCCGGTTGCGTTCAAGGGCGTGCCATATCAGCACGACCGGGGTGCCGGCGGCCAAGACGAATATGGCGGTGAAAGATGAGAAGACGGCGGTTAATCCGATCAGGATCAATCCGGCCTTTGTTCGAGGTGAGGGATCTTTATCAGCCAGGCTCATCAGGATCAGGATGCCCATTAGGCTAAAAAAGATGTCGCCGGAAATCGGCTTTAAGCGGAAGGAAGATGCGACCAGGGTGGGCGCGAGGCTGAAAAGCAGAAGGGCCGAGATTTGCCAGGGGGGAGATAAAAACTTTTTCGTTAATGAGGCAAAAATAAAGAGAGAAAGCACGCTGAAGAGTAAAGGGAAAAAGCGCAGGCTGTACTCGTCGGCAACCGGCCATCGTCCGGCCCATTTGATAAGGCTCAAAAAAACGACCGGGTAAGCGTGCATCGTTTCATAAGCCGCTTTTTTGAAATGTGTTAACTCGGATAGCGGGACGCGGGCGATCTTGCGGGCCGTGATCACTTCATCGTAATTCAACGAAGGCGCTACTGCATACTCGGTATAGCGCAGCAGGATGCCGATCAGAAGCACACCCCAGATCAGATATCGGAATAGTTTGACATGCATCAGTCATTTTCGGGGTCAATGTTTGTCATTATCATATACCGGTTGTCGCAGCCGTCTCAACACATTTTTCTACTAATGACCGCTTGGACCATTGATAGTAGTAACAGCAGGCTAAACGCGCGCTTCATAATGATGGCCAAGGCTTGATTTGCGACTGTAAAAGAGTAAAATAAATCGGTGTCTAAAGTGATTTATCAACCCAGGAGATGATTTGATTTTATGGAGTCGTTTTTATTCTATCGATACTTGAGCGTTTTTTTGAACGTCCTGCCGATCGTGCTTTTCGTCGGCATGCTTGTTTTTTGGGGTATCAAAAAGCGCAAGAAAGACCGGGGCCGCTCCGAAAACCAACGCCTGGATGATTCGGAAAGCCCATCATAAATTCTCATTCTTCAGCCAGCCTTTTTTCGGAATCCACGATAATTTTTGAGGTTTTCCCGCCTTTCCCGTATAATGGATGTTATGCAATACGACCCTTTTCAGACTGAGGCCATCGCGCACGTCAACCAGGGCCATTCGGTGATCGTTTCCGCACCGACCGGTTCAGGCAAGACCGTCATTGCCGAGCATGTTATTGACGATTGTCTGCGCCGCGGCCGCAAGGTCATTTACACCGCGCCCATCAAGGCATTGTCCAATCAGAAATACCGCGATTTCCAGAAAATCTTTCCGGGCCAGATCGGGATCCTGACCGGGGACGTGACGATCAACCCGCACGCGGCAGGCCTGATCATGACGACCGAGATTTTCCGCAATAAGATCGTGGCCGGGGAGCAATCCCTGCGAGACTACGATTGGATCATTTTTGACGAGATCCATTACCTGGATGATTTCGAGCGCGGCACGGTTTGGGAGGAGAGCCTGATCTTTATGCCCGACCACATGAAGGTCCTCGGCCTGTCGGCCACGGTCCCCAATGTCGATGAACTGGCCGGGTGGTTCGAGTCGATCCACCGCCGCCCGCTGCGGATCGTGACCGAGACCAAACGCCCCGTGCCCCTGCATGTGGCGTATCAGTGCCAGGACATGCTGTATGATGACATGAACAAACTGGTCAAAAAGGGTTTCCGCACGCCCGAGATCCCGAAACTCAAGGGCCGCAAGATCCCGCGCCATGCCTATGTCAAACCCAACCGGCTGCCCTCATTGATTCATCATCTTGCCGGGGAAGATCTGTTGCCGTGCATTTATTTTGTTTTCAGCCGACGGCGGACGGAATATCTGGCCGACGAAGTCCGCCGTTTCAGTTTTTTGGATGAAAGCGAACGCAGCGAGATTATGGAGATGTTCGAGCGGCTGTGCGAACATTTTGATTTGAGCCATGAGCCCAGCGCTCACGAGATCCGGCCGTTTATCGAGCGAGGCATTGCCTATCATCATGCCGGCATGCTGCCGACATTAAAGGAGGTGGTGGAGCGGCTGTTCACCAGCAGGCTGATCAAGATGATCTTTACGACCGAGACCTTTGCCTTGGGTATTAACATGCCGGCCCGGACGGTTATCTTTGACGAGCTGCGCAAGTTTTACGGCACGGGGCACGCCAATCTGAAGACGCGCGATTTTTATCAGATGGCCGGCCGCGCCGGCCGGCGGTCCATCGACAAAGAGGGTTTCGTTTTTTGCCGGATCAACCCACATTTTATGGCGCCCCATGAGTTGCGCAGGATCATTTTCGGTCGGAATGAGCCGGTGTATTCGCGTTTCAATGCCTCCTACGCCACGCTGATCAATCTGTATCAGACCTATGGAGAAAAACTTTATGATATCTATCCGAGATCGTTTCATTATTATCAGGAAAACAAACGCTCGCGCCGGCGGGCGCTTGAGATGATGTATGCCCGGGTCAAGATCCTCAAGGACATGGGTTTTATCCGCAAGAATCAGGTCACGGCCAAGGGCCTGTTCGCGGGCAACGTTTACGGCTACGAACTTTTGCTGGCCGAATTGTATGAACAGGGCCGGTTGGATCAGTTGTCCCTGTATGAATTAGGGGTGCTGATAACGGCCTTGGTCTATGAGCCGCGGAAGAACGCGGTCAAGCCCCGTTTGAGCCCCGCTGCCGTCCGCCTGGAACGGGTGACGGATAAGCTTTATCAGACGATCCATCGCCACGAGCGCAAGGCCCGGATCAAGCCTTATACTCCCAGAGGCCATTTCCATCTTTCGGGCGCGATTGACATCTGGATCAAAGGCAAGTCTTTTTCCGAGGTGCTGAAAGAGACCGAGGTGGACGAAGGCGAGGTGATCCGTTATTTCCGCATGACCGTGCAGGTCCTGCGTGAGATCGCGGACGCCCCGGTTTCGGAAGGTCTGCGGGACCGGGCCTGGCAGTTGATCGGGCTGATCAACCGTGATATCGTAGATTCGGAGAAACAGTTAAGGGAGTGATCTGACCGAGTCCGAAAGATATTGGGGCGCATACATCTCGTTGCGTGTGTCTGCCTGGCTTCAGCCGGGGAACTCGTCCTGCCGGTTTCATCGTTTCGAGTTGTAGGGATGCGGCAAGAATATATATGGAAAAGCATGAAAAAGTTATGATATGACACCTGAATTCAAAAAAAATCTGCAGGAGATACTTAACTGCCTGCCGGACGCGGCCTTTGCGATCGACCGTCAGGGGCGGGTCGCGGCCTGGAATCACGTCATCGAGGTCATGACCGGGATACGTGCCGAGAATATGCTCGGTAAGGGAGAGCATGCATATGCCCTGCCGTTTTACGGAAGACGCAAACCTATTCTGGTCGATCTGATCTTCGAATCCAATCAGGACCTGGAAAAGAAATACAAATATATCCATCGCGAAGGGGGTATCCTTGTGGCCGAGACTCAGGCCGCCCAGCTGAAAGGAAAATCAGTTTGTCTGTGGGGCAAGGCCGCCTTGATCCGCAATCATGAGGGGAAGATCGTGGGCGCGATCGAATCCATCCGGGATGTGACCGCGATCAAGGACACCGAAGCCGCGTTGAAGGCCACGCAAAAGAAATTAGAAGAACAAAAAACGGCCCTGGAGCAGAAGAATATCGATCTGAGCGATATCCTTCAGCAGGTGGAACGCGAAAAACGGCGCCTTCAAACCGACATGACCGCAAACGTCGAGACTATTTTGATCCCGCTGATCAAAAAGATGCGGCTCAAAGGCCCGGCGCAGAGAAGTATCAAAATTCTCCAGAATCAGCTCGAAGATCTGGTTTCGTCCTTCGGGCGCCGGATAAGTGAAAAAAGATTCAGCCTGACACCGCGCGAGATCGAGATCACGACGATGATTCGTAATGGCTTGACCGGCAAGGAGATAGCCCGCTTGTTGAATATTTCGTTTCAGACAGTTGAGAAGCACCGCAATAATATCCGTCGTAAGCTGGGATTGGCCAATAAGAAGATGAATTTAACGACTTTTTTAAATGAATTAGCCCGTATGTGAATAGGGCTCGGGTATTACATATACCCGTTTTATACCCTTTCTGTACCCGTTGCATATCCCTGAAAGTCAGTTAATCTATGGGTGATGGATGCCGTAACCGATGAAGAGATCGGTTTATTTTTTGATGATTTATTGTGAAGGATTTCACATAAAATGAGATTTTTTAGGAGCCAAGGTCACAGTTATGAGTTCCGAAAGAAAAAAAATCAATCGCAATTCGATCATCCGTCTGACACAGTACAAAAATATGCTGCACCGGCTCAAGGCATTAGGGTTTGAGCGTATTTTTTCCGATAACCTGGCTGAAGCCGTGGGCGTGACTGCGTCCCAAGTCAGACGGGACCTGGGTTTTTTTCAATTGACAGGCAACAAACGCGGCGGTTATGATATTGACACTTTGATCGCGCGTTTGCGCCATCTGCTTGGCAAGCATACGATTCAGAAGGTGGTTGTGATCGGCATCGGCAATGTGGGCCGGGCCTTGATGAATCACCGGGAGTTCGAGAAAGAATCGATCCGGATCGTGGCCGGATTTGACGCGGACAAGGCCAAATGGGATTCGCGCGCGCGGATTCCGATCCTGTCGCTGGAGAAGTTAAAGACGTACCTCAACCAGCATGACATCCGCATCGCGGTTGTGTGCGTGCCGGAAGCGGCAGCGCAAGAGGTCGTGGACCGTATGCATGATACGCCGGTCAAGGGGATCTTGAATTTTGCCCCGGTTCGTCTTAAGCCTTATCCCGGTTGTGTGATCCGGAACGTCAACATCGGCCTTGAGTTGGAAACGGTTATATATTTCGTTAATGCCGAAGAAAAGGCGGCGCCCGCATGCGAACCGTTGATCTGAAACACAAGATTTTGCTCGACCGGCTTTACGCGATCCTTTTTTTGGCGGCCTGTCTGGCCTTAAGCGGTTTTTTTGTCGTTAAGAAACATATTCTCGCCGAGGCCCAACGCCGGGTCAGCAACGATCTGCGCACCGTGCGCACGATGTATACCAATGAATTGGCGCGGATGAAGCTGGCCTTCGACCTGATGGCCGCCCAGGATCATCCAGAGAAATTAGCGCCCCGGGTCGGCCTGGATTATTTCAGGACCCTTGATGCGTCCGAGGCCCGGGCGGTCGAAAGTCCGGTGGTCCGACAAGCGCTTGAAATGCGTTATGCCACGGGCGCCACACGGATCATCCCCCCGGAAGAACTTGAACGCCTGTTCGGGAATATGTCCGCGGGATTTCAGATCCTGATCCGCAAGACACCCAAGGCACGGCCGACGACGCGCAAGGTCCTGGAAGGCGTGATGGCGCTGGAATACGCTTATCCGATTCTCGACAGCCAGGGGCGGGTCGAGCGGATCCTTTGCGGAGGGAGGATCATCAACCGCAATCATATTTTCATCGACGGTATCGTCGATGCGGTCTTTGAAAAGCAGCTTTATAACGGCAAACCGATCGGCACGGTCACGGTTTTTCAGGATGATGTTCGGATCGCGACGAATGTCTTGGGGGCCGGCGGTCAGCGCGCCATCGGCACGCGGGTCTCTGATGTGGTTTATCACCAGGTCGTTGAAAAAGGACGCCGCTGGCTGGACCGGGCGTTTGTGGTCACGGACTGGTATATCACCGCTTATGAGCCGGTTCGGGATATTCGGGGAAACATTATCGGTATATTGTATGTCGGGATTCTTGAAAAACCTTTTATGGATATCGGTTGGGAGATTGTCTGGGTCTTTCTGCTGATTATCTTTTTTACAAGCGTTCTGGCCGCTGGGTTGTCGGTCTTGTTGGCACGTTCGATTCACCAGCCGATCCGCCAGGTCGTGCACAAGGCGGGCGAAATCTCTGAAGGCCGCTTGGATGCCCGGATTCAAGAGCGCACTTCTATCCGGCAACTGAACGAGTTGATCGATTCCTTCAATGTCATGGCCGAGAAACTGGCCGCACGTGAAAACAGCCTGGCCATCTCGAACAAAAAATTGGCTGATTTGAACAAGGATTATTTGGAGTTGGTGGGTTTTGTTTCCCATGAGCTTAAAGGGATCCTTTCATCAATTGTTATGAACACCTATCTTTTAAAAGACAAGATATTGGGCGATATTAACGAGCAGCAGGCCAAGACCCTGGAGTCGATGAGCAAAAATTTGGATTACCTGGCCGCGACGGTCAAGAATTTTCTGAATTTGAGCCGGATGGAAAAGGGAGAGCTTAAACTGACACCGGTCAAGCTCGATCTCAGCCGGGACATTTTTAAAGAATCGATCGAGGCCTTTCGGTCACAGGCCCAGGAAAAACGGATGACGATCGCTAATGACCTCCCGCAAGGCATGCATGTGGTTGCGGATAGGGAGTTGATGCAGATCGTGGCCAATAATCTGATCGGCAACGCGGTCAAATACGGTCGGGGCAACGGCTCGATCCGATTGACGGCCCGTCGCCAGGGCGAGATGTTCGAGGTTGAGGTTTATAATGACGGCCGGCCGATCGCGGACAGCGATATCGAAAAGCTGTTCAACAAGTTTTCGCGTATCATTTATGAGGGCATGGAAAAGGTTAAGGGAACCGGCGTGGGGCTTTATATCACCAAGAATATTATCGAACGTCACGGCGGCCGGATATGGGTCGAGCCGCATGAAAACGGCAATGCGTTCAAATTTAAAATAAAGGCGGGAACAAAATAAACTCCGCTGCCTTGCCCAACGATACACGACCTACCGTTAGGAGATCATATGCGCAATAAAATTTTGGTTATAGACGACGATGATGATTTCGTGGAAGCGACCTGTCTCCTGCTGCAGGCGCAGGGATATTCGGTCAGCCACGCGCCCAACGGCCAAGAAGGTTTCAAAAAGGCCAAGGAGGAGTCCCCGGATTTGATCCTGCTCGATATGGTCATGACCTACAAGACCGAGGGCGCGGAGACCGCCAAGGCCTTTGCCGATGACGCCGCGGTCCATAAGATCCCGGTTATCCTGATCACGGGGGCCCGTCGCGAGCATGATTTGCCTTTTGAGCTTAAGGCCGAAACTCCGGCCCTGCCGGTCAAGGCCATTTTGGAGAAGCCGGTCAAGCCCGAGCTCCTGCTCCGCATGGTTAAGGCGCATATCATTAAGACCGGTCGGGAACATCGTTCGGTCATTGACGGGCTTGACCATGTCGTGGAAAAATGGGCCGGGGTCAAAGGCAACCTGATCATGATCCTGCACGCGATCCAGAATAAATACGGTTATGTGCCGCGTGATGTGGCCTTTGAGCTTTCACGCATGCTGGATGTGCCGCTGGCCCGGATTTATGAAGTGATCACGTTTTATAATTATTTCAAGCTGGAGCCGCCGGGAAGACACATGATCTCGGTTTGCATGGGCACGGCCTGTTATTTAAAAGGCACGCCGCAGATCCTGCAGGAGTTGAAGAATGTCCTGCATATTGACGAAGGACAGACCACCCGGGACAATCTTTTCCATTTGCAGGTGGTGCGTTGTCTGGGCTGCTGCGGTCTGTCACCGGTCATCATGATCGACGACAAGATTTACGGCAAGGTCAAGCGCGAGGACGTGGTGGATATTGTTTCGAAATATAGTCAGGATCACGCGGTGATGGAGACAAAATGATATGGCTTCAGCGGCATCCTTTCTAGCGAGTTCCACAGCCACCCGGCTTACATTGAAAAATATTCAAGGAAAAGCCGGGTGCGCGAGAATTGTTTGGGCATGAAAGGATGCCGCTGAAGCCGTGGGATCAACCCCCGGCAAGGAGATTTTCCTTTTTTAGATAAGACCTTAGACCCGAACAAGAGGAGCATTATTATGTCTATCACTCCTAAACAACTCGACGAAATAAAGAAGTCCTCCTCTCGGCAGGAGCAAGACTGGATCAAGGTGGGATTGAGCACCTGCGGGATCGCGGCCGGGGCTGACCAAGTGTTTGAGCGTTTGATCGCCGCCCGGGACCGCAGACAGGTCGATATCGACATCCGGCGGACCGGCTGTGCCGGGAAATGTTATGCCGAACCCCTGGTCGAGGTCGCGGTTAAGGGCATGCCGCAGGTGGTTTACGGCAAGGTGACCCCGTCGGTGGCGGATCAGATAATCGAAGCGCATGTCGCCGGCCGGCAATTATTGAACGATCATATTTTTACGATAAAGGCGGAGTAATCATGTTTCAGAAAGTCAAAAAAGTCATTGTGATCAAAGATTCGGATCCCCGAGACCGGACTCAGCGGTATTATGATATGTTTCGCGAGCAATTGCGTCAGGCTAATCTGGAAGACAAGGTCTCCCTGATCCGGGCCGCGGATTTGAATATTTACGGCCAGGGGCTGGTCGTGCGTATTTTGCCCGACGATTTCCAATATGCAAACGTGCAGGAGGAAGATATCCCGGATATCATCGTGGCATCGGTTCGGGCCAATAAACCTTTCAAGAAACGGCTGCGTGAGGATGCGGGTAAACAGCTACGGGTCGTCCTGCGCAATTGCGGTGTGATCGACCCGGAGAATATTCACGACTATATCGCCCGCGACGGCTACCAGGGCCTGAAGAATATTTTATTGAATGCCACGCCCCAGAAGGTGATTGACGAATTGAAGATAAGCGGCCTGCGCGGCCGCGGCGGGGGCGGGTTCCCGACCTGGATGAAATGGAATTTTGCCAGAGGGATTCAGACCGAGCAGAAATACGTGATCTGCAACGGTGACGAGGGTGACCCCGGGGCCTACATGGACCGCAGTGTCCTGGAAGGAGATCCGCATTCGGTTCTGGAAGGCATGGCCATCGCGGGTTTTACGATCGGGGCCTCGAAAGGGTATCTTTATATTCGCGCCGAATACCCGCTGGCGATTCAGCGTGTCCAGAAAGCCATTGATCAGGCCCGCGAGATGGGCCTGCTGGGTCAGGATATTCTCGGCGCGGGATTCGATTTTGACCTCGAGATCCGTCTGGGCGCCGGGGCGTTTGTCTGCGGTGAGGAAACCGCCCTGATCGCGTCGATCGAAGGCAAGCGCGGGTGCCCGCGTCCTCGTCCTCCGTATCCGTCGGTGAAAGGGTTGTGGGACTGCCCGACGATCATTAACAATGTCGAGACCCTGGCCAATATCCCGGTTATCCTTGTTAAGGGCGGCAAATGGTTCGCCTCCATCGGCAGTG
>CAZBSU010000019.1:0-14681 GCA_964494745.1 uncultured Planctomycetales bacterium
AAAAAGCTCCCGGACTCGCTCGAGCATTACGATGATCCCCGGATGAGCGCACCCGGTAATCACATGAAGCCCTCGCCTCGTCTCCACCACCAGCGCCTGCTCCGCGATCGGCCCGGTTTTATAGCGGCCGATGACCTGACCGGAAGAAAACAGGCCCGGCGCGACTTCTTCTTTGTCCTGAGCTGCCCGAAAATCCCCGTGCCCGACCTGAACCGTCTCTCTGAATGCCGCGCCAAAACCTTCCAGCCCGAACACCGTCAATCCCCGGCGTTCTTTCAAAAGCCCTCTTAAGCCCCCGGTATGATCCCAGTGGTCATGCGAGATCACAACCTTCTCAAGGTCTTTCCAGCGAACCTGCATGTCCGCGCTATTTTTTCTAAGATACACCCAGTCTTCGCCTGTGTCAAACAGGATTCTGTCTCCGACCAAACAGGCGAAACCCCATCCGCACGCCAGCGAATCGTTCCGCCGTTTATTATCGTATAAAATCTTTATCTGCATTTCTTCAAAACAATATCGCCCAAATGCGCGCCGACCTTATCGGCCACAACCGGACATTTGGCTTTGAACAAAAAATAGATATTGGCCGGTTCGTCCGAAAGGGTCTCGAAATTGCCCTGTCCTTTGCTGATAATAAGATCGGACCGGGCGAAAATATCCCGAAACTCGCGTGAGCATGAATTCAGTATCGTGCCCGGCGCATCCAGTCCGCTGGAAACAACCGGAATGAGCTGATCCAACCCGCAGGCCCGGGCGTCCTCCATAACGGCATCATTGATAATCGGCTGGCCCCGCACACCGAACACCACGGTCTTGTCCCGGTTCAACAATTCCTGAACGAGAAGCTTGTCAAAGACGATCTCTCCGGCATTGTCGCCGATATACAGGATGCTTCCGGCGCTCTTCAGGTCATTCGTAAAATGCCCATAATCAAAGATGCGCCGGTCAGCCCGCACAAAACCCTCTTTAAGAAGCTGCGCGATCTCCTGCTCGATATCCAGGTTATTCTTCACGCCGTAATCAATAATATTCCCGGCAATCGCGATCTCAACAGCGGTCAGCAGACGGTCCTCTGACTTTGAAACGATCTTCTCCATCTCCGGATAAAGCTCCAAAGCCAGACGGTTGCTCCGTTGCTTGATCTCACGGTAAGGATCCATCCGGCCGTATTTGGCGGTAATAACCTGATAGATCCGCTGGGCCATCTCCGGAGGCGTCGAATCAAGCGAGAAACGGGGGATCAGGGCCGCCACCTCGTTGATAAACTCCTTTTGCTGGACATCGTCGAGATTTAGAAGCCGGCCGATCTCCAAGGCCTGACGAAAAAAACAGGGGAAACATTCAAAATAGGTTTTCATGAGGTCGCGCCCTCGCCGGGAGAAAGCTGCTGCAGGCAGGCCAGGGTCTTCTCCCACAGATGCCGCATGGCTTGGGCCGCATCGTCCTGAGCATACTCGACCAAGGGAACCCCGCGCACGACCGATTCCGGAACGGATTTCGAAAAAGGAATGCGCCCCAGGACCTCCAATCCGTTTTTGCGTTGAGTCTCCTCGATCCGAAGGGTGTTGACCTGATTTAGATCATATTTATTTATGATCACCCGCGCCGGTATCCCGAAATGGCGCGTCACGGCCAAGACCCGGTCCAGGTCATGAATCCCGCTCAAGGTCGGTTCGGTCACGATCAGGGCCAAATCCGCGCCCGAAAGCGAGGCGATGACCGGGCAACCGATCCCCGGCGACCCGTCGATCAGGATATAATCCAGGTCTTGCCGTTCGGCCTCCTGACGGGCGACCTCGCGGATCTTGGCCACCAGCTTGCCCGAGTTCTCCTCGCCGGGATACAGATCCGCGTGCACCATCGGCCCAAACCGGGTATCCGAAAAAAACCATTCTCCGCAGGTGTTATCCTCCATGGTCACGGCCGAAACCGGACATATCCGCGCGCAAAGACCGCACCCTTCGCAGGCCAGCTCATCCACGCTGAAATCGTCGCGGATCGCCGCAAAACGGCAATGCGTCCGGCACTGGCCGCAGCGCACACAACGGGACGGATCGATCCGGGCGATCTGCCCCTTTTGAAAGACATGCCGTTGGCGGATCTCGGGATGCAAAAGCAGATGCAGGTCAGCCGCGTCGACATCGCAGTCGACCAAAATTTTTTTCCGCGCCAAGGCCGCAAAACTGGCCGATGTCACAGTCTTACCAGTTCCGCCTTTGCCGCTTATCATCACAATCGTTTTCATAAATCTCCTTCGTGTCAAGCCGGGTCCCGGCCGGGAACCGCTTGTTCGATCTCCTCAAAAACATCCTGAAAGGCCTGCCGGAACTTCCTGTCAGCCTCGATCAACGGTATGCCCCGGGCATACATCCGGGCAATATCCAGCGAAAAAGGGATACGCATCAGGACCGGGATATTCTTTTCGGCGCAAAAAGACTCGACCGCATGATCGCCCATATCACACCGGTTGATCACGACCCCATGCGGGATGCGGATTTTTTCCAGTAACGCAATGATCAATTTCAGGTCATGAAAACCGAACGGGGTAGGCTCAGTCACCAGGAGGCAATAATCCGAATCCTTGATCGTCTGGACCACGGGGCAGGTCGTTCCCGGCGGGGCGTCCATGATCACCGGCCGGTTTGTATCCATACGGGCCTTAACCTGGCGGATCAAATAGGGGGTGGCGATCTCCTTGGGATTCAGGCGCCCGTGGACAAAAGCGATTTCATGGCCCGCATTGGGCCGCAAAATGCCTTCTTCCAAAAGGCCGATCTCGCGCGGGACCTCGACGATGGCCTGCCGCGGGCACAAAAGCTGACAGGCCCCGCAGCTATGACACAATTCCGGAAACAGGAGGACCTCTTTGGATGTGACCGCGATCGCATTGAAGGCGCAGGCCTCCTGGCATTGTCCGCACAGGTCGCACAGCTCAGGATTGACCTGCGGCACGGAAAGATAGATCTTTTCCGCCCGGGTGATCTCGGGCCTTAAAAAAATATGGGCATTGGGCTCCTCGACATCGCAGTCGATAAACTGGATATCCCGTTTTTGGGCCAAGGCCAAACTGGTGGCGACCGTGGTTTTTCCGGTCCCGCCCTTTCCGCTCGCGACAGAAATGATCATAGACATGCCTGTTTTGTTATCGTTAATATTGTCTGTATGTCCGTTTCGACCTTCTTGGCGTCCAGGCCCTTTGCCTCGAAAAAACGCTGCACTTCTTCAGGCATCATGCCGCCCGAATGATGTCCTTGTCCGCGGGCCTGGTGAATTTGTTCTATCACCTTGAGCCCGGCCGGATGGAAATCCCCGATAATCAGGCTGCCGCCCGGACGGCAGACCCGGAGCATCTCCTCCAGGACCTGATAAACTCCTTCCAGATGATGGACGACATTGGCACAAAAAATAAAATCAAAGCTGCGGTCCGGAAAGCTTAATTGATGAGCGTCCTCCTTCCGGAAACATACGCGGTCTTCCATCCCATAGGCGGCCAAAAGAGCAGCCGCCTGGTCGATCTTGGCCTGCTCAATATCCACGGCCACGACCTTAAGGCCCTCCCGGGCTAGGGCCAGCGTCAGATTGCCGCGGCCGGGCCCAATTTCCAGGATATCTCCGTTGAGCGGACCGGCGGCACGAATGACCGCAGCCCGCTCCTTGTCAAGGTCATAACCGAACCGCGCATAAAGCCCGGATCGCTCCTCATGCTCTTTTATGATCTGCGCCGGCTGCATCATAATCTTCCACGCCCCGTTCCACCCTTTTTTCGATTTTTCGGTCAGGACAGCGGCGTTTGATGCGATCCCGTATCGGGCTGGCCGCTGGCCCGATATTGACCCTGTTTAAATTTTTCAACCGCCTCGCGGACAGGGCCGCTCACCCCCAAATAAACCTGGACCCCCTCGCTGGCGATCGTCCGAAAGGCATTCGGCCCCATGTGCCCGGTCAGGACCGCCTGCACGCCGTGGGACGACATCATCTGCCCGGAACGGATCCCGGCGCCGCCCCCGGTTTCCCGATTAGGGTTTTCCATAGACTCGCAGGTTAAGGCCTCGGGGTCAATCATCAAAAAATACTGACACCGGCCGAAACGCGGGTCAACTTGACTGTCAAGATCCTTGCCCTGAGCTGTTACGCATATCTTCATCGCACCCTCTTTTCTCTTTAATGATTGTTGCTGGTAAAAAACCCGGGCCGGCTAGGCATGCGGGTGATCACATCTTTCTTTATCCAGGCCATAGCCTTTCCCGGATTCGGGGACACACTGGTTCCCTCCCCCGCTCAATGTCCCGGAGACAATGGCCTGCACCACATCTTCTATTGAACCGCTCACGCCCATGACCGTTTTGATGCCTTTCTCGTCAAAAAGCATCCTGGCCCGCTGGCCCATGCCGCCGGCAATGATATAAGCCGCACCCTGCTTGGCAAAAAACTCGGGCAGAAAAGCGGGCATATGTCCGGGATTGGCGATGGTCTCCTGATGGGTGACTTTATTATCTTTGATATCGACAATCGTAAACTGGGGACAGCGCCCGAAATGCTGGGAAACAGCGTTCCCGTCGGTTGAGATAACATACCGCATGTCAGGACTCCTTTGTCTGGTGCCTTTTTCCCCGGCATGTCTCGCACAGGCCGGTAAATTGGATAAGATGATCCTTGATCTGAAACCTATATTTGCGGGACAAGCCCTCCTCGGCCTTTTTTATATAGGCCAACTCCTCGTCCATGAATTCGGTGTAGGTAATCACCCGCGAGCAGCGGGAGCATACCAGCTGATGGTGATGCCCGATCCCCTTGTAAAGTTCGGCCAGAGAAAATTTGGCCCGTCCGTGCCCGAAATGAAACCGGGCGACGACGCCCCGGCTGACGAGGAAATCCAATGTCCGGTAAACCGTGGTCAACCCGATATTCGCATAAACGGCGTGGACTTTGAGATAAATATCCTCGGCACTTAAATAATCTGGTTCCTTTTCCAGGGTCGACATGATGACCTGGCGCGGCTTGGTCAACCGGTAGCCTTCACTCCGTATATCGTAATGCAGACGCCGATGTCGCAAGAGGCGTGGCATGGCAGTTCCTTATTGATAATGATTTTCATTATCAATATAGAACAACTCGCGGCCCTTGTCAAGCGCCCCAGGCAAAAATACCCCGGTGTTCAAGACGGGTTGCGCTAGACAGATTTAACCGCCGGGCGGGTCAGCCCGTAAAGCGGGATCACCAGAAAAAGGATTGTGCCCATAACGGCGAAAAGCCCCAGACGGGTAACGGCATAATCGGCCAAAGACTTGATCAGTGGTTTATACGTCAGGGTCCCCATGTCGGGTTCGAAAAGCGAGGACAATTGCCATAATTCGACCGAGGTTCGGTCCAGGAATTGAATCTCAAGACTGGCATTAAAAATATAAAGCGCAAAATAAACCCCGTAAACGCTGAAGGCCGCTATCATCATCTTTTTAAAAACGGGCCGGCGTCCAAGCCAGGCCGCCCCGGCGAAAATATAAAGCGCCCCGGCCAGAACCGCCGCCGCGGTCAGGGCCCTGACAAGACCCGGGATCCGGCCTTGATACGATTGCCTGAATTGATGCATAATCCGCCGCAAATCCCGGCGATGCTCGTCATAGAAGTCAAGCGAACCATGATCGCTGAAGGTGTTGCGCTCCAGGATCTGGTCAAGCTCATCCAGCCTGACCTTGACCTGGGCATAAACCCTGTTTTTGATCTGCCCGTCGAGCGGCGGATACAGGATATGGCCGGCCAACACCGTTCCGGCTAGGCAAAGATACGCACCGGTTAATGCGGTGGCGATCGTCTGTTTCAGGCTGGTTGCCATTGATAATCAGTATAGCGCGGTTTGCGGTTGAATGAAATAACTTGACAGAAAACATTTCCAACGTATGATGAAATGTATCCTCACGGGGAGGTCGTGAACCGGCCTGAGAGTCTCGCGATAAGCGGGTGACCCGCCGACCTGATCTGGGTAATGCCAGCGTAGGGAGACAAGACAAAGCCCTTATGCCGGCCGTGCCCAGCATAAGATTTTTTAATTTAAAGACACATATCATCGGCTTTGACCCCTGAACTTTGACCCATAAAAAGGAGACCGCATGCCTTTAGACGAAATCACCATTTCCAAGGCCATTATCGAGACCTATACAAAAAAACTGCTCGATCATCTTGAGGTGGACGTGGCCATTGTCGGCGGCGGGCCGGCGGGCCTGTGCTGCGCCTATTACCTCGCCCAAAACAATATCAAAACCGCTTTGTTCGAAAGAAAGCTGGCTATCGGCGGCGGAATGTGGGGCGGCGGGATGATGTTCAACGAGATCGTCGTCCAAAAGAAGGCCAAGGCCGTCCTGGATGAATTCGGCATTCGTTACCGCGAATTTGAAAAGGACTATTACACCGCTGACTCGCTCGAATCCGTAGCGCTGCTGTGCGCCAAGGCTCTGCAGGCCGGAGCGACCATATTCAACTGCATCAGCGCCGAAGACGTTATGATCCGAGAAAACCGCATCACGGGTCTTGTGTTGAACTGGACGCCGGTGGACCTGGCCCGGATGCATGTCGATCCCCTGACCGTCAAAGCCAAATTCGTGATTGACGCAACCGGCCATGACAGTGAGGTCGTTCGTGTGGCGGAACGCAAATCCGGACTCAAGTTAAAAACCCCTGACGGCAAGATCATGGGCGAACAATCGATGTGGGCCGATATCGGCGAAGAGCGGACCGTTAAAAACTCACGCGAGATCTGCGCCGGCCTTTATGTGATCGGCATGAGCGCCAATGCCGTTCACGGCGACCCGCGCATGGGCCCGATTTTTGGGGGCATGCTTTTATCAGGGAAAAAAGTCGCTGAGGAGCTGATCAAAAAAATGGCGTGAGGTCAAGCGGGGTCCTTCAAAGGCTCAACGTGAACCGAGACAAAAATATCCTGTCCGTATCGCCGCCGGAGCTGAGCCTCGATCTGGGTGGAAATATCATGGGCCTGAACAATATTAAACCCCGGATCAACCCGGACATGAATCTCGATCGCGATCTTACTGCCGATCCGGCGGGTCTTTAAATTATGCGGGCTTTCCGCTCCAGGCACAGCCTTAACAATATCCATTATCTCCGCTTCCGTTTCCGGGCTTAACGAGGCCTCCATAAGTTCATTCCCGGATGAATAAAAAATCCCCAAGCCGGCCTTGAGAACAAAAAAGCTGACGATCACGGCCGCCAACGGGTCCAACACCCTCCACGCCCCCCCCAGGACCGCCGCACCGGTAATCCCGAGCATAACCGCTACAGACGACATGGCATCCGTGCGGTGATGCCAGGCATTGGCCCCCAGGGCCTCACTGTCGATCTCCACCGCGACCCTCTGCGTGTGCCGATAAATCCATTCCTTAAGCGAGATCGAAACACCCGCAATCACAACCGTGATCCATGCCGGCCGCGGGATGACCGTGCCGCGCACGGCCCTGATGATGTTACCGAATCCGACGATGAAGATCTTCACCGCGGCAAACAGCAAAAGCAGACTGATGGCCAGGGAAACCAATGTCTCGATCTTGCCGTGACCGTAATGATGGCAGCGGTCGGCCGGCCGGTCAGCCGCGCGAACGCCCCAAAATGTCGCCATGTCGGAAAAGAGATCGGAAAAAGAATGAAAGGCGTCGGCGATCAAAGCAGTGCTGTGGCCCCATAAACCCGCCGCGACTTTCAGGCAAACGAGGACAAGATTGATCAGAAAACCCAAAACCGTAACCCGGCTGGCCTTGTCGATCCTTGTGTCCATATCGGTCAACGCCTGTTTTTCTGCTGGTTCTTAACAACCTTGGCCCAGGAATCCCGCAGGGAAACGGTCCGGTTAAAAACCGGCTTATCCCCGGTGCTGTCGGGATCAACGCAAAAATACCCAAGCCGCTCAAACTGAAACCGATCCTGTGGCCGGGCATTTGTCAGCGCCGGCTCCAGCCGGCAGCCGGAAAGGATCTCCATGGAGGAGGGATTAAGCTTGTCGACAAAATCCGCATCTTTGTCTTCTAACGGATTGGCCTCGCTGAATAAACGATCATACAGGCGCACCTCGGCCTGAATCGCGTGGGAGGCCGAGACCCAATGGATCGTGCCCTTAACCTTGCGCCCGTCCGGCGCATTGCCTCCACGCGTGGCCGGATCATACGTGCAGCGCAATTCCCGCACCGTGCCGTCGGCATCCTGCACAACCTCTTCGCATTTGATAAAATACCCGTAGCGCAACCGGACCTCGCGGCCGGGCGCCAAACGGTAGAACTTAGGCGGCGGCTCCAGGCGAAAATCATCCTGCTCGATATACAGTTCGCGCGAGAAAGGGACCAAGCGCGTTCCCGCCGCCGGGTCTTCGGGATTGTTGACCGCCTCAAGCTCTTCCATCTTGTCCTGAGGATAATTGGTGATAACGACTTTCAACGGTTTCAACACGGCCATAACCCGCGGGGCGCGTTTGTTCAGATCGTCGCGGACACAATGCTCGAGCAGGGCCACATCCACGGTCCCCTCGACTTTGGCCACGCCGATACGCCGGCAGAATTCACGCAGGGCTTCGGGCGTGAAACCCCGGCGGCGCAGGCCCGAGATCGTCGGCATGCGCGGATCGTCCCAGCCCCGGACATGACCTTCCTCCACCAATCGCAGAAGCCGGCGTTTGCTCATCACCGTATAGGTCAGATTCAAACGGGCGAACTCGATCTGCCGGGGATGATGGATGTCCAGCTGATCCAAAAACCAATCGTATAAAGGGCGGTGGTTTTCAAACTCCAGGGTGCAGATCGAATGCGTGATATTTTCAATGGAATCGGACTGGCCGTGGGCCCAGTCGTAGGTCGGATAGATGCACCACTCCTTGCCGGTGCGCGGATGGGCCTCATGATAAATCCGGTACATGACCGGATCGCGCAGGTTAAGATTCGGCGAGGCCATGTCGATCTTGGCGCGCAGCACGCATTCGCCTTCTTTGAACTTACCGGCGCGCATGTCCGCGAAAAGGCGCAAATTTTCATCGACGCTGCGTTCGCGATAAGGGCTCGGCTTCCCGGGTTCGGTCAGGGTGCCGCGATAATCGCGGATCTCGTCAGCCGTAAGATCGTCTACATAAGCCTTGCCGTCCTTGATCAGCTCAACGGCCAGATCATACAAGCGGCCAAAATAATCCGAGGCGTAATATTCCCGATCGCCCCAATCGAACCCCAGCCAGCGGATGTCCTTTTTGATCGCCTCTATGTATGCCTGTTCTTCCTTGCAGGGGTTGGTGTCGTCGAAACGCAGGTTGCACGGCCCGTTATTTTCTGCGGCGATCCCGAAATTGAGATTGATGGACTTCGCGTGCCCGATATGGAGAAACCCATTGGGCTCGGGCGGGAATCGGGTCCTGATCCGGCCGTCGTTTTTCTGTTCCTTCAAATCTTGAAGGATAATCTCTCGGATAAAATCAGGGCCCCGCGACGTTTCGGAAAGGCCGTCTTTGTCAGACGAGCCCTTCGGATGATGGGAAGACTTATTCATATGCTGTCCTTTTGAATTTTCAATGGCCGCATTATAACATATCGTCCCGGCGCCGTCGAATACCTTGTCCGTTGAAATTCACGATTTTTTCATGCCCCTTGGCGGCATCCTATTATACAATAAATAAAAAATGATCCCTTTCGACCGCCACCGCAAACTCATCGAGCACATCCTTATCCCTCTGGCCATCTTTTGTCTGGCCCTGGGCCTGCGCCTGGCCCTGATCGGCAAAGGCTACTATCACTCGGACAATCTCTTTTTGGGCATTCAGGCCCAAAAAATGCTCGCGACCGGCACGCTGCATTACCTGCATCTGGTCGGTTATCCCCTAACCGGCCTCTTGGGGGCCTTGTTCTTAAAAGTCGGCCAACTCGCGGGGATGGAGAACCCGGCCCTAAGCATCAATGGCATGAGTGTGATTTTCGGTTCCCTGGCCGTCATGGTTTTTTATTTCGCGGTCAAAAGGATGACCGATCTCCTCACCGCCATCCTCAGCGCCGGACTGGTGATGGTCCATCCGGTCACCCTGGCTGCCTCGGTCTACGGCAATAGTCACGCGCCGTCGCTTTTCTTTCTTTTTTGCGGCCTGGCCCTCCTTCTGCGCTACAGGGATGACCGCCGCCGGGTCACCCTATCTCTGGCCGCGGTCAGCGCCGGACTGATGGCGGCTGCCCGGCCGCAAAACATGATCATGCTGCTTCCCTTGAGTTATGTCCTTTTTTTAGAAAGCCCCCGCGCCTCAAGCGACATCGGACTCAAGCCGAAAGCAGGCAGATGCCTTGTTTTCCTGCTGCTCACCGTCGGGACATGCCTGTTCTTCTTTATCCCGCTGTTGCACCCGGACCAGGCCGCCGCATCCAGCGGATGGACTCTTTCCTCTTTATGGAGTCAAGTCGCGCCCAATATCGATCTCGCGCCTTTCCCGTTTATTTCCAAATCCATCCTGCTCAGTTTCACTCCCCTGGGGATGGTTCTGATCGTCCTGGGATTCATCTTCCTGTTCAGGCAAAATCTCCGGCTGTTGAGCCTAATCTTATTTCTGGCCCTGCCGCAATGGTTGTTTTATGGCTGCTTCCTGACCTATGTCCCCCGTTACACGCAAGCGACGGTCATGGCCTTATCAATCCTGGCCGCCGCCTATTTGACCGATCTAATCAAAAAAAAGAGCTTCCCCTCTCTGGTCGGTATTCTGGCCTACGGTCTGTTGATCGTCGCCCTGTTTGCCGGCATCCACGACACGCTGCTTTTCCGTCATCGTCATGACCTTATGCGCCATTACGGCCTATGGTTCCAGGCGAAGACCCCGCCGCATGCCGTGATTTATTGCCAGGATGACGGAACGATCATCCGGCACTATGCCCAACGCCGCACGGCCAATATGCCCCTGGTCAAATTTGCCCATCGCTATTATCATTCTCAAGACAACAACCGGATTGCCTCGGAAGTGGCCAGCATTCATAAAATGCTGGCAAACGGCATCCCGGTTTTTGTGACACGCTCTGCCCTGACCTCCTACGACCCCAGACGGCTTTTCCTGAAAGCCCTGCGCGAAGAATTTCGCTTACAAACCATCGACGATTGTCTGATGGAAGACTGGCATCAGGGGGTCCTCCGCACGCGGTTGTTCAGGGAGCGCCTGTATCGTATTGTGCCGCTATCCAAATAAAAAATGCGCTCATTATATTCCAAAACAGCCCGAACCGACATCCTCGCCCCCCTGGGGCTTTTCGTCATCAGCCTGGTGCTGCGTCTGTCCGTCATCGGCAAAGGCTTTTATCATCCCGACGCCTTATTCCTCGGCATCCAGTCCGAAAAAATTCTCGCCTCCGGACACATACATTACCTGCATCTGATCGGTTACCCGCTGACGGCCCTGCTCGGGGCCTTTTTCCTCTGGATCGGCCAGGCGCTGCGCATCACTGATCCGGCTGTCAGCATCAATGCCCTGAGCGCGATCTTCAGCTCCCTGACGATCGTCATTTTTTATGACCTCCTCAAAAAAATCCTATCGCCCCTGGCCGCCCTGCTGAGCGCCTCCCTGCTGCTCGTGCATCCGTTCTTTTTCGCGGCATCCGTTTTCGGCAACAGCCATATGCCGTCGCTGTTCTTTTTTGTACTCAGCCTTGACCTGATTTTGATCCATCGCCGCGACAATCGCGCCGCCTTCTTTTGGCTGGCGGCTGTCTCGGCGGGATTCATGGCCGCGGCCCGGCCGCAAAACATCATTCAGCTTTTTCCTGTGGGTTATGCCTTTTTGTCGTGGGACAAAGACAGTCAGCCCCCTGGACTTAAGCACCTTTGCGCAGGGCTCAAAAAATACGGGGCCTTTATCCTGGTAACCGGCTGCGTTTGTTTTATGTTTTATATCCCGATGCTGCGAACCCATGGGGGGCTCGTGATCGACGGCGGAAGCCCGCGGGATCTATGGCTGAGTATCCTCCCGGACCTGACGGCCTGGGGCTGGTGGGTCAGTTTAAAAAAGATCGTGTTGTCATTCTCCCCGCTGGGGCTCATCTTTATCATCATCGGACTCGGGGCTATCTTTCAAAAATCCCGTCGCCTCTTTACGCTAATCGTCTGCTGGGCCTTGCCGGCCTGGATTGTCTTCGGCTGCCTGGCCACCTATGTTCCCCGCTATTCCCTCAATACCGTTATCGCGCTGACCATCCCGATCGGGCATGCCTTGTCCCGGCTCATTCATAAAAATTTCCGGGGCGCAGCCCTGGGGCTCCTAAGCTTTATCTTGTTGGCCACCCTTCTGTGGTCGGATATTTACAGTATCGTGCTTTTCCGACACCGGCATGATTTGATGGGAGATTTCGGTTCCTGGATCAAGGCCAAAACCCCCTCTGATGCGGTCATTTATGCGCAGGACGAACAAATGATCATTGAGCATTACGCCGACCGGGCCGTTAAAAAGGCACCGTTCATTAAATACGCCAAACGGATTTATACGGCTCAAGACAGACAAAACTTATCAGCCGCCCTGCAAGAAATCCGGGACCTGCTCCGGGACAAGGTCCCGGTTTATATCACCTCTTCCGCCCTGACCGCCTACGATCCCCAGAAACGTTTTGCCCGGGCCCTGCGGGCCGGCTTTCGACTGAACCCCATCGGTGACATCGCCATGGAGGAGTGGCATCAGGGCATCACCACGCTGATCCTTTACCGGGAACGGCTGTATCAAATCACTTCGCGCTGACGCAAATTTTCCGATATATTAACGGGAACTGACGAGCTCAGGCGCATTTCTTTCTTCGGCGCCTAAAATCAAAGGCAGGTTCGTAATAGGGATGATATCCGTAATCACAGGCAATAATCCGTCGTCGATATGAAAATAAGGCGGATCCCCGCTTCCGTCAGGGGCGTTAAAGATCATGGCTTGTCCCTGGACTTCCAGCTCCAGCAACCCGGGATTAAAATCGACACCTGACCTTCCCCCTGAAAGTTGGTCCACTTTTTGTGATAGAATGAAGGCGCAAAAAGGGGGTCAAAAATGGGCAAAAGGTTCAAGCCGGAAGAAATCATCATGAATTACGGGAAGTCGAGATCCAGCAAGGCAAAGGCCTTGATATCAATGCGGCTTGCCGATCTTGAATCGCAGGTGAAGCTCGAAAAGATAGATAAAGACCTACAGGGCAAAGAAATCAAGCTAAACGGTTTCCGGCACCAGGCCAATAAACTCCTGGAACTGGCCATGGGCAACACGGTTGCCAAAGGTTCAACCTATAAAGACAAGATGACTGAATTGGAACTGGAGATTGCGAGACTGAAAGATGAGATAGATAAACGGCAGGCCCAGAAGAGAGTCTCTCCTATGAGCGCCCATTCCGGCGAGTTCCTGCACCGCAACATTGCCTTTGCCATGCAGTATATCGACAAAGCCCCTCCGGAGGCCCAGAAAGCTCTTATCCAGGCCCTGATCAAAGATATCTTCGTGCATAAGGACAGGATTGTAATCAATATGTATATCGAAGAGCCGCTTGAGGGCATTCTCCCCAAGATAATCCACTCCACAAAAGAAAAGCGCCCTACAGAAGCCTGTAAGGCGCTTGTGCCCACTGCACCGCTTGGCGGTGTTTCGGACAGTTGTCAACAATAACTGCCCCGTCTGGACTCGAACCAGAAATACTTGATCCAGAGTCAAGCGTGTTACCAATTACACCACAGGGCAATGATCTGAAGATTATAAACGAAAAAACAACTTTTAGCAAAAAATCCTTACCACATATTTTCGCGGATCCACTGGTCTGTCTCCTCGATCTTCTGCTTCTGGGCCGCGGAACAGCCCGCCAAAGACAAACTCAGACCCGCCAACAATAGCAAGACCAGAATCTTTTTGGGTGTCATGCCGGCACCTCTTTTGATTTTTAAAACGCCTGTTTTAAACGGCTCGTGGTTTGTTCCTGTCCCAGCAACTCCATGGTCTCAAACAATCCCGGCCCGACATCCGATCCGGTCAAGGCCACCCGGACCGGATGGACCAAATCCGCCACCGGGCACTTCAGCTCAGCCGCCGCCGCACGAAAGCTTTCCTCGGCGCTGTCCTTATCAAAAGACCGAACCTGCCCCAGGCGCTCGGCGATGAGGAAAAATTCTTTGGATAAGTCCTGAGCCAAATACTTTTCTTTAAGCTCCGGACTGATCAACGGTTTATCGCGAAAGAGATATTCCGTGCGCTCAACAAACTCGGGCAAGGTCGCCATGCGGTTTTTATAAAGAGCGACGATCTGGCAAATCCGTTCGCGATCATATTTCTCCGCGATCAACTGCCGGTCCCTAAGAAACGGGGCAATCAAATCAGCCAAGGCCTCCGGATCTTTCTGTTTGATATACTGCGCATTGATCCACTTGAGTTTTTCCATCGAAAAGGCGGCCGAGGACTTGTTGACCTTTTTGATCGAGAATTTCTTCACGGCGCCGTCGAGCGCGATGATCTCCTGATTCCCGCCCGGCGACCAGCCCAGCAACAAAAGATAATTCACGAGGGCCTCGGGCAGAAAACCCTGTTTTTGATAGTCCATGACCGCCACGGCCCCGGTCCGTTTCGACATGCGGCTGCCGTCGGAGGCCATAATCAAGGGCAGATGGGCGTATTTCGGCGGCTTGGCCTCCAGGGCCTGATAGATCATCATCTGTTTGGGCGTGTTCGAAAT
>CAZBSU010000020.1:0-14473 GCA_964494745.1 uncultured Planctomycetales bacterium
TAATGCCCTTGCAACAGAGAGTTCCCAATTCGATTTCCATTTGGAATATTTGATCGGGATATTATCCGTATGCCCTTCTATCCCGACATTCAAATCGCGCACCGTCGTCTGCAGGACCTCGGCCACCTTGCCCAGCCGATCAAGGGCCGCAGAGCGCAATTTGGCCTTACCCGAATCGAACAAAACTTCCGCGACAAAGGTGATCACGAGTCCGCGGTCCATCATGTCCACGGAAACTTCCTTATCGCTGATCTCCTGACGCAGACGGCGTTCCAACTCGGCCTTGGCCCGCTCCAATTCGGATAATTCATCCTGTAATTTGGCAAATTCCGTTTTTAATTTATTGATTTTTTCACTGTCTTGACGACGGCCTTTTTGAAAAACAAAGGTGCATCCATTGAGGCTTACGGCTAGGAAAAGAATGATGACTCCGGGGATCAAAAGATTGGGAAATTTCTTCATAAAGCCTCCTTTTTTATTGGAAACAAATTATCACAGCTCCAATTGAAAGTCAAGCATATTCTGCTTAACCACAATAACTTACAGAGAAATCCACGCCTTTTGCGCCCTGACCGGGCTTAACGCACGATGAGGTCCTCCCGATGCGAACCCGTCGAAACGTAACCCACGTGAACATTGATGCATTTTTCCAAATATTGGATATACCTCCTGGCATTGGGAGGCAACCGACGATACTGTTTTATGCCCTGGGTCGAGGTCTTCCACCCCGGCAATTCCGTATATATCGGTTCGGCCTCACAGACGATCTGGGAATCCAGGGGAAAATCGGCATAACGCTTCCCTTTATAAAGGTAGCCTGTACAGACCTTGATCGTCTCCATCCCGTCCAAGACATCCAATTTCATGATCGCCATCTCGGAAATACCATTAATGATCGTGGCATAGCGGACCAAGACCGCATCAAACCAGCCGCAGCGTCTCGGCCGGCCGGTGGTGGCCCCGAACTCCAGGCCTTTGGATTGGATATAATCTTTAAGGCCATCCCGAAATTCGGTCGGGAAAGGCCCTTCCCCCACGCGCGTGGTATAGGCCTTGACCGCGGCGATCGCCTTGTCGATCTTAACCGGGGCGATGCCGGTCCCGGAACACACCCCGCCGACAATGGAATTCGACGATGTCACAAAAGGATAGGTCCCGAAATCGATGTCCAGGAAAGTCCCCTGGGCGCCCTCGAAAAGGACAGACTTCCCTTTTTGGACGGCCCGGTTCAAATACAGGGCTGTGTCACAGACATACGGACGGACTTTTTTGCCGTAACCGATATATTCATCATAAATGGCGTCGTACCCAAAACCTTTTTTGCCGTAAACTTTATGAAAGATCTCATTCTTCTCGCGTAGATTGTCCCTTAATTTTGAGGCAAACACTTTGGGATTCAATAAATCGATCATCCGAATCCCGCAGCGGGTCACCTTGTCCGCGTAACACGGGCCGATCCCCCGGCCGGTCGTCCCGATCTTGTTCTCGCGCTGGGTCTCGCGCAGGCCGTCGAGGATGCGATGATACGGCATCACGACATGGCTATTGGCCGCGATCTTGAACTTCTGCGGGGTCACCGGGATCCGCCGTTTCCGCAAGCCCGAAATTTCTTTAATCAGGGCCAAGGGATCCACCACCACGCCGTTTCCGATCACGCAAACCTTCTTTTTATGCAAAATGGCGGAGGGCAGCAGATGAAAGATATAAACCTTATCATCAACCACCACCGTGTGTCCGGCATTATTCCCTCCCTGATAGCGGGCAACGATATCGACATCCTGCGACAAACAATCAATCAATTTCCCTTTGCCTTCGTCTCCCCATTGCGCTCCAATAATGACAATATTCATGCTTTATCTTCCCTTTAGCTTAGCTACGATTGAAAAAAGAAATTCCAATACACCTTCAGGATACCCAGTGCATAGCCGATAAAAACGGCCGATGCCAATATCCTTATTTTATTTAAGATCGCCGGGAAATGACGCCGGAAGAATGACGTTTGCCGGACCCGGCAAAAAATACCCCAAAACAACACAATCGGCCAAATAAAAACCAGGCCATAAACAACCACCATCAAGAAGGCCTTCGCGATATCGTCCGGCAAGGAAAGATCATAAAGGATAAACCAGACCGAACCGTGTTCATCCCAGGCCCGGGCCAGCAACACGGCAAGACACCCGCCCAAAAAAGACAGGATAACCGCCCGCCACCGCTTGATGCCCCCAAAACCCAACCGGTCCGCGCTCCCGGGTCTTGGCCCCGTTCCGGACTGATCGGACGGACATAGGAATCCCAAGTCAATCCGGCTGGCCTGTTGATCCTGTCCCCATTTGGCCTTCAGCCAATCCCGGAATAAAAATATACCGATCAACAGGGCCGATAAGGCAAAGATCAACATGAACGTGTCGATAAAGTCCCAGACGATCTTATGCCTCCACAGGAAATCAAAAAGGCCCAGCATCTGACCGCAGCGAAAAAGATAAACCCCGGCCAGATAAATCCCGCCGAGCCAGCAAAACCGCCTCAGATGACGGCCCGCCCAAAAAAGCTGCAGCCAAAAAAGGGTCAAGACCGTTAAAATGGCCGGACTGACACTATCTTGCAGCCCGGCCTTGACGACCGAATAATAGCCGATATCGGTCAGCAACGGCATCGAAACAAGACCTGAACCCTGATGGATCATATCTTGAGCAATTTAACAAAAAGGACATTCGGGGTTTGTCGTATCTTTTCCAGAATGGCCTCAGGGACCTCACTGTCGACATTCACAACACTGATCGCCAATCCCCCCGGGGCTTCCCGGCCAAAGGTGATCCCGGCGATATTGATATCGGCCTCGGCCAAGACCGTTCCGACCGCGCCGACGATCCCGGGCTTATCGTTATTGTTGATAAACAGCATATACCCTTCCGGGGAGGCCTCGACGTAGACCTGATTGACCTTGACGATCCTGGGCTGCTTGTTCCCGGATAAGGTTCCCCAGACCGTGAATCGTTCCTGATCGGTCGTAATCTCGGCGCTGACCAAATTAACGAATTCCTCCTCTTTGGTCGAGAGGATCTCCTGGATATTGATCCCGCGGTCTTTGGCGACCTCCAGGGCATTGACGGAATTGATCGTCTCCCCGAGGATCGGCGACAACAATCCATTCGTCAGCGCCAAAGAGATCGGGGTGAGATTCTTCTGCGACGTGAAGATGCCGCTGCACGTCAAATTCACCTGGCTGATACGGCCATGGATCAATTGTCCCGCAAACCGTCCCATCCGCTGCGCAAGATCAATATACGGAGCCAGGATCTTATAGGCCTCCGGGCTGACCGACGGGAAATTGGCCGCATTGATGATCGCCTTGCCCAGCAAGGCATCCCGCACGCACTGGGCGACTTCGATGGAGACATTGATCTGCGCCTCGGAAGTCGAGGCGCCCAGATGGGGCGTCGTCACACATGTATCAAACTGAAATAAAGGCGAATCCGGCGGCGGGGGTTCTTTCTCGAACACATCCAGGGCACAGCCGGCAATGCGTTTATCCTGCAGGGCCTTCACGAGCGCCTTCTCGTCGACGATGCCGCCCCGGGCGCAATTGATGATCCGCACGTTGGGTTTCATTAAAGCGAATTCCTTGTCCGCGATCAAACTCTTGGTCTCGGAGCTTTTGGGGGTATGAATGGTTATAAAATCCGCCTCTTTGAGCAGATCTTCAAATTCAAAGATCTCGACCCCGAGTTGTGAGGCGACCTCCCTGGATAAATACGGATCAAAAGCGATAACGCGCATACCAAAGGCCTTGCCGAAATGAGCGACCGTCGAGCCGATGCGACCCAAACCGATGACGCCCAGAGTCTTTCCGTGCAATTCGATACCGCTGAATTTCGACCGTTCCCATTTGCCGGCCTTAAGGGAGACATAGGCCTGGGGGACATTCCGGGACAGGGCCAGGATGAGACTCATGGTCTGCTCGGCGGTCGAGGTGGTGTTCCCGGCCGGTGTGTTCATGGCCACGATCCCCTTGCGTGTCGCGGCCTTCAGATCGACATTGTCGAGCCCAACGCCGGCCCGGCCAATGACCTTAAGCTTGTCCGCGGCCTGGATGATATCGGCCGTCACCTTGGTGCCGCTGCGGATAACAAGGGCGTCATAGGCAGGGATGACCTTTTTCAGCTCCTCGGGTTTAAGACCATAGCGGCAATCGACTTCAAAACCCTCCACCTGTTTCAGTATATCGATCCCGGCCTGGGCTAATTTATCGCTGATCAGTATTTTCATCTTGCGTATCCTTGTGTTAATGCGTATTGAAAACATCCTGGGTTGCAGCCAGTCCCGCACCCAGCTCAAATTTATACCCCATCTCATGCAGCCCCTTTTCCAAACAGGCGATTCCCGTCAGCATGTCATACTCGTCCAGACACCCCATATGCGCCATCCGCACGATCTTGCCCTTGAGATGCCCCTGGCCGCCGGCCATGGAGATGCCGTAATCGTCGCGCATGAGCTTGACCAGTTTCGCGCCGTCGATACCGTCCGGCACATTGATGGCGGTCACCGCATTGGAAATACACGCCGCGTCCGCCAAAAGCGATAATCCCATGGCCTTGGCCCCGGCCCGGGTTGCCGCGGCCAAACGGGCGTAATGCGCAAAGATATTTTCCAGCCCCTGTTCCCTGAAGAAACGCAGACTTTCGGTCAACGCCACCACCAGGCCGATGGCCGGCGTGAACGGCGTATCCGGTTTAGGATAAACCTTCCGGTAGCTTTTCAGGTCAAGATAAAATTTCGGGCATTGCGAAGCCTCCATCCGCTTGGCCGCTTTGGCGCTGACGGACACGAACCCCAAACCCGGCGGCAACATCAAACCTTTATGCGAAGCGGCCGCGACGACATCCACGGCCCAGTTATCGACCTGCAGATCCATGGCCCCCAGGCCGCTGACGGCATCCACGATCAACAAGGCCTCGGTGGACTTAAGGATCTTCCCGAGCGCTTCAATATCCGTCACGACACCCGTCGAGGTCTCGCATAAGGTGACGAAGACCCCCTTGATCGACGGCTCCTTCTTGAGGATTTCCTCGATCTGGGCGGGCCGGACCGCCTGGCCCCAAGGCACCTGAACCACGACCGGATCCAATCCGTAGGCCCGGGCGATCTGCGTCCAGCGTTCCCCGAATTTCCCCCCTTCGACGGTAATAACCTTATCTTTCGGAGAGAAAAAATTGCTGACCGAGGCGTCCATGGCGCCGGTCCCGGACGAGGCCAGGACATAGACATCCTGGGTGGTCTGAAAAACAAATTTCAGGCCCTCCACCGCATCCTTGAGATACTGTTGAAAGCGGGGCGTGCGATGATGGATGATCGGCTTACCCAAGGCCTGACATATATCCGGCGGGACCTGCGTCGGTCCTGGCGTTAACAAAAGATTGCGCTTCATCAATAACTCCTTTCAAAAACAAACGCCCCAAAATGACTTGGGGAATTAATGTTTTAAAAAATCAACCCGAGACGGACCCGGCGAGGACTTCGTCAACCAGACCGTAGTCTTTGGACTCGGCGGCGGTCATAAAATAATCCCGGTCAGAATCCGCCTCGATCTTCTCGATCGCCTGGCCGGTGTGGCGGGACAGAATCCCGATCAGCTCTTGCTTGACCCGCAGGATCTCCTTGGCCTGGATCGAGATATCGCTGGCCGTTCCCTGGGTCCCGCCCCAAGGCTGATGGATCATCACGCGTGAATACGGCAGGGCAAAGCGTTTGCCCTTGGCCCCCGCCGCCAACAAGACCGCGCCCATGCTGGCGGCCTGGCCGATGCACGTGGTGCACACATCGGGCTTGATGTATTGCATCGTATCGTAAATCGCGAAACCGGCGGTCACGGTCCCGCCGGGAGAATTGACGTAAAGGTTGATATCCTTATGCGCATCCTCGCTCTGCAAAAACAACATCTGAGCCACGACGAGGTTGGCCACGTTGTCATCGATCGGCGTCCCGATGAAGATAATCCGCTCTTTCAGAAGCCTGGAATAGATATCATAAGCCCGCTCTCCATGTCCGGATTTCTCGATCACGACCGGGACCAGCATTTGATTTTTGGGATCCATTCCTTCTCCTCCTTTCAACCTTTCGGGACGGGTTCCCGTCCCGAAAATTTCGATATCGATATTTATTTAGGGTCTTCCCATTGCGCCTCTTTCAACAAAAAGGTCATCACCTTGGCCGGCAGATTTTCGCCCTGGGAGATCTGGATATTCTCCATCTGGGCGATCTTGTCCAAGATAAGATAAACCTTCACATCCCGTTCCACCGGTTCCTTAAGGTTTTTGCGCAGGGCCTCTTCCTGTTTGGCCATGTCCTCGGCGGACATCTGCTGGGACGACATGCGTTGCCGGGCCTCGGCCAGGCGATGTTCGATCTGCTTCTTGACCATGCCCTGCGGAACGGACAACTTGGCATCCTTGATGAGGGCGTTCACGATCTGGGTCTCGATGTCGATCCGGTTTTGACGGTCCTTGTCGATCTCCAATTGGCGGGTTAAGGTCTGCTTGAACGTGGCCAGATCCGGATATCCGAGGCCGTGGGCGAAGGAATCGTCGATCGTCACGTTCTTGTCCCCGCCCTGGCTCTGCCGGAAGTAATCCAGGGTCTTATCTATCTCCTGGTCGGTGACCTGACTGCTCTTGCGTTTGACCTTGATCCCTTTATAATTCTTGATCCTGACGTCGGGTTTGATATCGATAAGCGCGGTGAAACGCATCGAACCATCCTTGAGTTCGACATCGCGGATCTCCGGCAGGTCAATCGGGGTGATCTTTTCCTGGGTCAGGGCCTCCTGGTAAACCTCGGGGATGATCTTGCGGATGGTTTCTTCCTGGGCCAGGGCGCTGTGCTCGGACTCGATCACATGCCGCGGGGCCTTACCGGCCCGGAAACCCTTGACCTTGGCCTTCCTCCCGATCGAGTCATAAACCTCCTCCAGCACCTTGGTGACCCTTTCCCGGGGGATCTCAAATTTCATTTCGCGTTTGGTCGCGTCGACCTTCTTGATATTGACTTTCATTACGACGAACGTGCCTCCTTACTCTCAACTTAAACTCGGGTTACATTCTGAATTTCTCGCCCAGATAAATCTCCTTGGCCTTGGGATTGTTGATCAGATCGTCGGCCGTGCCGGAGATCAGCGTCTTGCCATCGGCGATCAAGTAGGCCCGGTCGGTGATCGTCAGGGTCTCGCGCACATTGTGATCCGTGAGGAGAATCCCCAGCCCCTTGCGCTTCAGATCCTTGATGATCTCCTGGGCATCGGCGACGACGATCGGGTCAATCCCGGAAAACGGCTCATCCAAAAGCAAAAAAGACGGATTCGTCACCAAGGCCCGGGTGATCTCGAGCCGGCGCCGTTCCCCGCCGGATAGGGTAAAGGCCTTGCTCTTGGCCAGATGCGCGATATTCAGTTCCTCCAGCAGGGCCTGCAGACGTTTGCGGCGTTCACGCGGACTGATCGGCAAGGTTTCCAGCACGGCCATGATATTCTCCTGAACCGTGAGCTTGCGAAAAATCGACGGCTCCTGGGCCAGGTAACCGATCCCCAGACGGCAGCGTTCGTGAATCGGCTTATCGGTGATATCGGTCTGATCAAAAAATATCTGACCGTCGTCCGCCTGGATAATACCGACGATCATATAAAAAGAAGTGGTCTTCCCGGCCCCGTTCGGCCCCAGGATACCCACGACCTCGCTGCGGCCGACATGAATACTCAATCCGTCAACGACCCGGCGTCCGCCGTAGGTCTTGATCAATCCCTTTGTTTCCAGTAAATGAAAGGCCATAGGTCTATCACACCCTTCTGATCGATAAATCTAGTTCGGAAAATCCGCCAGTCCTTCTTCCTCGTCGACCACCAGGATCAACTTGGGCTGGCCCGTCAAGACAAAGGTCTGTTCGCGGGCATTATAAACGGCCTTCTGGGCGTAGGTGGCATTGCCGCCCTGGATGATCTCAACATGGCCGATACAGACAACTTTTTCGATCTGTTTTGTCTCAGGGTCGAAATAGACATCCATCTTATCGGCCTTCAGGGTGCGGTCTTTTTGCACGGCCACGACATTGTCATGAAACACCGCCATATTGACTTTTTGGTCGATCTCCATGGCGCCGTCGCAGGTGATCGTGACCTTGTCCGCGTGAGCGGCATCCGGCTTCGGTCTGATCTCGACCGTCACATCCTTATCGAGTTTGGCCAGCTTCAAGCCCGGCTGGGCGCTTAACCCGGTCCCGGAGGCCGTCATGCCCTGATCGGTCAAGGTCACCGTCTTGTCGGTCTCCACCAAATCGCGCTCCTTTTGCCAATACAGGAAGTCGGTCGTCAGGCGCGCGCCGGTCTCGGACGTGATCACGACATCTTTCCGCAGTTGAATATTGCCGTTGGTCTTGTCGAGAACGCCGCTCCTGGCCGTGATGTTGACAGTCTCCCGCCCGTATTGATTGGCATCGACATTGGTGATCTCAATGGTATCGTTCAGGATATCGGCCGTATCCCCGCGCAGGTCCCAGGCCTTATCCCCGCCGTCGGTGTATCCCTGAAGATTAAAACCCTGGAACTGCTGGGCCACGTCCTGCTGAGCGGCCCATGTCTCGGCCGAGACGGCCATCAGGATCAATGCCATCCCTATTAAGATGTATGTGGCTTTTCGCATTCGTATCACCGCAACCCCCGAATCAAAGGGGTCCATTTCTTTTGAGTCTTGAGGATCAATTCCACCACCTCCCGGACAGCGCCGTGACCGCCCGGCCGTCTGGTCACGTAATCGGCCTCGGCCTTCAATTCACCGACGGCATTGGCCACGGCAACGGAAAACCCCACCTGCGGAAAAAGGGGCAGATCCGGAAGATCATCACCGACATAGCATACCTGGGGGCCTTTCATCTTCAGATCTTTAAGCAAACGCCGATAAGCCTTGACCTTGGGATAGGCATCCTGATAAACCCGGTCGATCCCCAACCGCCGGGCGCGGATCTTGACCGCGGGCGATGATTTGGCCGTGATGATGGCGGTCTTGAACCCGGCCTTCTTGAAAAGCACCAGACCAAAGCCGTCCTGGACATCGAAGACCTTTGTCTCGCGGCCCAGGTGATCGACAATGATCGTGCCGGCGGTCAAGACCCCGTCAACATCGAAGGCCAGCAGCCTGATCTTTCCGATTTTCGCCTTGATATCAGCTCGCATCTCTAGAATAAACCCGCGCGCAACAGGTCCTGGATATCCAAGAGACCGACGGATTTACCGTTCTTGTCCACCACCGGCAATTCATCGATCTTTTTGTCCTTGAGCAGATTGAACGCCTCGACGGCGAGTTTGTCACGCCGGATCGTGGCGGGTGTCCGGGTCATGGCCAGGCGGACCTTTTTCGTCAGCAACTGGCGGTCTTCCTTGAGATGCCGGCGCAGATCCCCGTCGGTAAATATCCCGGTCAAGACCCCCTTGGCATTCACCACGCAGGCCGACCCGCACCGCGCCCGGGTGATCGCCAGCAGGACGTCCTGCACGCTGGCCTCTTCCTTCACGCAGGCATAGGCCCCTTTCGGCCGCATGATATCTTCGACCTTGAAATACAAACGCCGTCCCAGGGACCCTCCGGGATGAAAAAACGCGAAATCCTCTTTCCTGAAACCGCGCCGCTTGATCAGACAGGCGGCCAGGGCATCCCCCATCACCAGGGTCGCGGTCGTCGAGGCCATCGGCGCCAGCCCGAGGGGACATCCCTCCCGACGCACGGCCACATTCAAAACGACATCGCTGAACTTGGCGAGCCGGGATGCCGGGTTGCCGGTCATCGCGATCGTCTTGGTCCCGATCTTTTTCAGCAACGGGACCAGACGGGTCGTCTCTTCGGTCTCACCGCTGCTGGAGATCACGATCACGACATCCTCCCGCCGGACCTGCCCCAGATCGCCGTGGACGGCCTCGGCGCTGTGCATCCAGATACTCGGTGTTCCCGTCGACGATAAAGTCGCCGCGATCTTCCGCCCCACGATCCCGGTCTTACCCATGCCGGTCACGATCACCCGGCCGCTGCCGCGGGCGATCAGATCCACCGCGCGGATAAATTGATCGTCGATCTGCTTCGCCAAGGCCTGAATCGCCTGCGCCTCGGTGCGAATGACTTTGCGTGCCGTCGTCAATGACATGGCTTGCCTCTCTTGCCGCGCACGGCGGCCTGAATCCGTTTCAGGTCCGTCAACAGGGGCCCGAGGTCCTTGACCTTGAGCATGTTCGCCGCGTCCGAAAGGGCCCGTTTGGGATCGGTATGCACTTCCATGAAAAGGCCGTCGCATCCGGCCGCAATGCCGCAGCGCGCCAATAACGGGATAAACTCCCGGTTGCCGCCGGTCGCCGTTCCCAGACCGCCCGGCTGCTGAACGCTGTGCGAGGCGTCAAGGATCACCGGGCACCCGAACCGGCGCATGATCATCAGGGAGCGAAAATCCGTGACAAGATTATTGTACCCGAAGGTCGTGCCGCGCTCGGTCAGAAGGATGTTGGGATTTCCGGTCGCGGCAACTTTATCAACCGCATGCGCCATATCCCAAGGGGCGAGAAACTGCCCTTTCTTGATATTCACGGGCTTGCCCGTCCGTCCGGCCCGCTCAAGCAGATCGGTCTGGCGGCATAAAAAGGCCGGGATCTGGAGAAGATCCAAGACCGCGGCCGCCTGATCGGTTTCTTCCGCCGTGTGGACATCGCTGGTAACGGGCAGCCCGGTCCTGTCTTTAACCTCGGCCAGGATATCCAGGCCGGCTTCACGGCCCAGCCCGCGAAAAGACTTTCGCGAGGTCCGGTTGGCCTTATCATAGCTGGCCTTAAAGATCAAAGGGATTTTTTGGCGGCCGCATATCTCGCGGAGCCGGCGGGCGATATCCAGGACCGTGCGTTTGCTCTCGATCACACAGGGACCGGCAATCAGGACAAAGGGATGACGGCCGCCGACCGGCACGGGTCCGATTTTGACAGTTTTGGTCATGGGTTCGATTCCATAAAAGCGATAAGGTCTTTCAGATCCTGAGGCGTATCCACCCCGCGGGGATGATAATCCGTCTCAACCGTTGCGATCTGATAACCCGCCTCAAGGATCCGTAATTGTTCCAGCCGTTCGGCCTTTTCCAAACGGGAGGGCTTGAGATCCGGATAAGCGAGCAAAAAATCCCGCCGGTAGGCATAAATACCGATATGCCGGTAATACCAGGGTCCCGCGTCGGCCTCCAGATCGCGAAGATACGGTATGGCCGCGCGGGAAAAATACAGGGCATGATGCCTGTGATCGATCACCGCCTTGACGACATTCGGATTTTCGATATCCTCGGCGGCCTGGATGCGGTGAATGGCGGTCGCCACCGGGACATCCGGCCGCTCGCGCAAAACCCGGGCCACGCTGTCGATGACCACGGGATCAATCAGGGGTTCATCCCCCTGAATATTCACCACGATATCCGCCTCGATGTCCTTAACCGCCGCGGCAATCCGGTCCGTTCCCGAAAGGCAGTCCCTCGGCGTCAGGACCACGCGGGCCTTAAACTCTTGAGCCGCCTGAACGATGCGTTCGTCATCACAGGCGATAAGGACATTACTTAATAAAGAACTCTGAGCGGCCCGTTCCCAGACATGCTGAAGCATGGGTTTGCCAAGCACATCGGCCAGGACCTTGCCTTCAAAACGCGTCGAGCCCCAACGGGCGGGAATAACGCCGATCACGGTCATGATGATTTGCTTTGTTGTTGCGCGGCCTCGATCAACTCCTCGGCCGTGACCGCCACCGCCCCGAGTTTGCCGACGACAATACCGGCCGCCCGGTTGGCCATCTGGGCCGCCTGTTGTTTCGTGGCCCCGGCGACCAGGGCCAGGGTAAAGACCGAGATAACCGCGTCCCCGGCGCCGGTGACGTCATAGACATCCTGGGCATGGGTCGGGATGGAACACGGCGGCTGGTCATGCACAAAAAGGCGCATGCCCTGTTCCCCCAGAGTGATCAAAAGGGATTCCAGACGCAAATATTTCACCAGTTCCTGCCCGGCGCGGTCGATCGCCTCATCCGTGGCGAGGCAATCGTTGCTGACATTGAGCCGTTTGCCCGCATTATGCTGAATCTTGAGATTGCGGATAGCGTTTTCGGTTTCACGCCGGTTGGGCGTTATGCAGGTGACCTGACGGTAATAATTAAAGTGTTCGACCTTGGGATCGACCGTAATGATCTTGTTCTCTTTCCGGGCCTGACGGCAAACAGAGCCGACCAGTTCGGCATCGATCAGGCCTTTGCCATAGTCGGAAATAATAACCGCGTCGACGCGTTTCAGGCGGTCACGGACAAACCGCCGGATCGCCGCATGACTTCCGTGTCCGGCCCGGGTTTCCCGGTCGATACGCACGACCTGCTGATGCCGGGCCATGACCCGGGTCTTGGTGACGGTGGGGTATCGGTCATCCACAAAAATACCAGCTGTATCTATTCCGGCCTGCGACAGTTTCTCCCTCAGGATCCGGCCCTCCGCATCGTTCCCGACAATCCCGACCTGAAGGACCCGGGCCCCCAAGGCGCACAGGTTATTGGCGACATTCGCCGCGCCGCCCAAGGTCTCAAAACGCTGATCCTCCAGAACGACCGGGACCGGGGCCTCCGGAGAAATGCGGGAAACCGAACCGACAATATGCCGGTCCAGCATAATGTCCCCGATCACCAGAATCTTTCTATCTTTAAATTTATTAGGAATATTTATAATATTCTTCACGCGGGCTCCTCAAGAAGGCTGATTTTAACATAGTTTAAAAATAGCGTCAACTTCTTCTAAAACATCCTGGGGCTGAATCAGTTCGAGATATCGGGCATCGTTCACCTCGCCCTTGGCAAAGGATATGTCCATATCAGTTTGGGGCGCGATAAAGCGCGCCTGCGGGCCAAGCGGGCGCCAACGCCGGGGATTGATGCCCGGCTGATTCCGGGTAAATATCGACAACACCGGCGTGCCCACTCCGGCCGCCATATGAACCGGCCCGGAATCATTCGAGATCAAAAGCCGGCAACAGGCCAAGAGGCTCACGCATTGGGCCACGCTCGTCTTCCCTGTCAGATCCAAGACCTCGGCGTCGACCTGACGGGAGATTTGGCGGGAAAGCGAGGCCTGCCCGGCGGAACCGATGAGGACAAAGACGCCCTTATATTTCGCACTCAAGACATTCATGATCTCGACAAATTTGGCCGCGGGCCACATCTTCGTCGGACAACTGGCTCCGGCGTTCATCGCGATCACCGTTTGGTCCGTCCATTGCTGCCGTTTTATCACCTCGGCGGCCCAGGCCTGCGCCGCGGGCTGGCGGGGGACAAACAAGGGCATGGGTTTAGGGCTGACCCCGAGTGACTTCAACAAATCAAGGCAGTACTCGCTCTCGTGTTTTAATCCCAGGGGACGGTCATCCCATATCTTATGGGTCAATAAAAAGCCCCATTTATTATTGTGGTATCCGATCCTCTCGGGGATCCCGGCCAAACAGGCCAGGGCATTGGTCCGCTTTTTGGTATGATAAATAACGGCCAGATCAAATCGCCGGGCCCGCAGTTGGCGGACCAACCGCCAAAATCCGAGCACACCCCTATGACGGCCTTGGCGTTCATCTACCATAATCCGGTCGACGTCCGGATTCCCTTGGATCAAATCGACGGTTAACGGAGAAAGCAGGACAGTCAAACGCGCCTGCGGCCATTGAAGGCGTAACGCCCCCAAGGCCGGCGTCGTCAGAATGACATCCCCGATACGGTCGGTCCGGATGACCAGGATATTCCGATAATCTTTCATCGGTCCCGCCCTCTCTCCCCCCAAGGCTGAAATACGACTCGCCCCGCTTTCAGGTCGAAACGGTTTAAAACATCCTCCACGGAGATCGCGGCCAGACAGGCATGCGGCTGGCGGCCGTCGCCCCGGCAGGCCGGGCAGGCGGTTTTATTCGCCACGATACAACCGTTCTCGCCCCAAGGGCCGTAGCGTTCCGGATCGGTCGGGCCAAACAGGGCGATGACCGGGGTGTCCAGATAACTGGCCAGATGCTGGCAGGCCGTATCATTGCCTATCAACAAAGTGCCTTTCTGCAAAAGATAGCCCACTTGAGACAAATTCAAACGACCGGTCCAATCTTCGGCCTGGGCTTGCATATGGGTTGAAACATTCTTCGCGATCGGCTTATCCCCCTGATCACCGATCAAAACGATCTCGGCCGCGTATTTCGCTTTCAACCGGTCGGCCAGCCGGGCAAAACGTTCCGGAGCCCAGCGCTTGCCCTGGTCCGCGGCCCCGGGGGCTATCACGACCAGCGGATGTCCGCCCGATAAAATCGGGCGCAAGAGATCATCCACGGCCTGACGGTCCTGATCCGAAATGTGCCAGCAAAAACGGCGGCCTGGCGCGACACAATCCGGGAAGACGGCGCGCAGACGGTTGAGGT
>CAZBSU010000021.1:0-14323 GCA_964494745.1 uncultured Planctomycetales bacterium
CTGCATCTGATCGGCTGCTGCCCCGAGAGCCCCCGGCTGAACGTCTCCAAAAAAAACTGGGAGATGCTCGATAGTTTCGCCAACGCCCATGAAGAGGAATTCCTTCTGGATAAAGACGAACAAATGGGCGATTACCTGCATCACCTGGCGGTCCTCAAGACAACCCTGCTGCTTTTGTCGTGGATGGAGGAAGAAAAGGAAGATGTCCTCTGCGATATGTTCGGCATCGGCCCCGGGGATATCTACCGGCACACCGAGGCGGCCGGCTGGCTTTTGCATGCCGGGGTGGTCTTTGCCGAATTGTTCCGGCGGCGTGATCTGAGTTTTACTTTAGGCATGCTGCGAAGCCGGATCCGTTACGGCATCAAGGACGAGTTGATCGGCCTGGTCCAGCTCAAAGGCGTGGGCCGCGTCCGCGCCCGGGCGCTCCACCGGAAAGGCTATCGCCACCTCACGGATCTGCAAAAGGCATCGGCCGATGAATTAAGCGGCATCAAACAAATCGGCAAAAGCCTTGCCCAGGATATCCTCAAGCAGCTGCCGCAACTGCTGAAACCAACCACCCCGGCCCGGGCCTAACCGCAGCCCGTCTTCCCGCTTGTGCCGCTGAATTCAAACGGCAACATCAAAAATCCGACCGCCCCAAAATTCCTTACACATACCGCGCGGATTTCAGCCGCCGGCCGAGATGATAGACCAAAAAAGTGTTGAGGGTGTATTTAAGCTCTTCGCGCACCCGCTTGGTCAATTTCAGCCGCAGGCATCGCGCCCACGGATTTTTCTCGACGTGCAGGATGGAGGCGATCGCCCCCTGCGAGACCGGATGGATCTGAGGGTCATAGACACGGCAGTCCCGGCACAGCAGGCCGCCTTCCCCCGGGCTGAACCGGGCCTGGGCCGTGACCTGCCGGCGGCATTTGACGCAGGTATCCAGATGCGGTTTGAAGCCGGACAACAACAGGAGTTTGATCTGAAAGAAATGCACCAAAGCGTGGATATCCGACGCGCGCTCAAGTGCATTCAAAAAATCCAGCATAAGATCATAAACCTGGACGTTCTTCTCTTCCGGCGGCATCATCGCCCCGACCAGATCAAGGATGTAATGCGCCGCCAGGGCCTTATCCAGGTCCTGGCGGATCGGGAAGAAAAAATTTTTCAGATCGCACTGGCTGATCAGGTGCAGGTCCGAGCGGCGGTATTCATAATAAACGATATCATTCTCGGAAAAACGCTCGACGCTGCTGCCGAACTTACGCGGGTCCTTGCGGATGCCTTTCATGACCCCGCGGACCTTACCCTGCCGGCGGGTGTAAAAATGGGCGATCCGGCTGGTCTCGCGGAAATCGAATGTCTTCAGGACAATGGCTTCGGTCTGGAGGATCATTTCGACCTTGACGAGGTTGGGAAACATCCCGGGAAAAGCTGTCCCATGATCTGCTCCTGCCGCCGGTGCATCTTTTTGCGGGCGCGCGGGGCATGATCGTCGTCCCCGGCCAGATGCAGGATGCCGTGAACGACATAAAGGATCAATTCCTGATACGGCAGCAGGCCGAAGTCCCGCGCCCGGCGGGCCGCGGTGGTGGCGGAGACCACGATCTCGCCGTCCAGCCCGGGGCGCTGCCGCGCCTTGGGCCGCCCGGGCGCCGGGCCGAGATCAAAGGCCAGGACATCCGTGGGCCGGTCGCGGTTGAGATAGCGTTTGTTCAGACGCCGGATCTGTGAATCGGTGACAAAAACGAGCGAGAGACGGGCCTGCGGGATACCCAGAAGGTCAAGAACCTTCCGAACGGTCCGGTTGAGGCGGGGCGGGCTTATCGGAATCCGCTTCTGCCTGTTTGCGATTTCGATTGTCAGGGCCATTTTTCTTGTCGGGATATTTGACCCGGCCGTGATACATCGCGCTCAGGACGCGGGTGAAAGTCTGGGCGATGGATTCGATCTCCTTGAGGGTCAGGTTGCATTCGTCCAATTGCCCGTCGATAAACTTATTGTTGATGATCTTGCGGACGACCTCTTCGATCTTGACGGGATTAGTCTCGTCCAGCGAGCGGGTCGCGGCCTCGACCGAGTCCGCCAAAAGGACGATCGCGGTTTCACGGCTCTGAGGTTTCGGGCCGGGATAACGATAATTCTCCTCCGTGATGGAGTTGTCGTCGTCAGCATCTTCCAGGGCCTTGCAGTAAAAATAATGCATCAGGCTGGTGCCGTGATGCTGGGGGATAAAATCAATGATCTGGCGGTTCAATTTATATTTGCGGGCCAACTCCACGCCCTCTTTGACGTGATTGAGGATCACCAGGCGGCTGATCGACGGCTCGATCTTGTCGTGTTTGTTGCCGGAGAGGATCTGATTTTCGTTGAAATATTCGGCCTTTTCCATCTTGCCGATATCGTGATAATAGGCCCCGACGCGGGTCAACAGGGAATTGGCGCCGATCGCATCGGCCGCGGTCTCGGCCAGGTTGCTGACGATCAGGCTGTGATGATATGTTCCGGGCGCCTCCATGATCATGCGCCGCAGAAGAGGCTGATTAAAATCGGACAGTTCCGACAGGCTAAAATTGGTCAGAACCCCGAAAAGCAGTTCGAAGATCTTCAGCATCGAGATCACCACGAAGACCGCGAAGATCCCGTTCAAGGCCAGCGGACGGACGGATTGGACCACAAACTGACGGATATCCATGGTCGCGAAATCGGGGTTAACCAGGATGATCCCGATCACCTGCACGAACGCTATGGCAAAACCCGCGTTCATCAAAGTTCCCCGGGTCCGGGCGTCCCGCACGAGATAGGACCCGGCCACGCTGCCGAGGAAAAACACCAAAAACACGTTAAAATTCTGCCCGATCAAAAACGTCATCAACGCGCTGCCCGCAAAGGAAACGATAAACGCCAGTTCAAGATCGTTGAATAACAGGATGGTCAACATGGCGACGCTGGCCACCGGGAGGTAATACGGATTGATACCGATATAACGGACCAGCGGATAGGCCACGGACAAAAACAAGGTCAGCAGCAGGCCCAATTCCAGGAAGAGTTTTGGCGTTGATTTCTGAACTATATAAAGGTGGATCCCCAGGAAGAGCAGAACTAGCGGAATAATCAAAGGCAGATCCGACAGTTGACAGAACAGCCCCAACAACAGGACCACGAACACGACCAAGGCGGCCCAGAATCCTTTGCTTTCTTTGACGGTCACTTTCATGCCTTCCCTCCTCAGCTCCAAAGGCTGATCAAGCAGCCTCCGCCTGTTCGTAGGCCTTGATGATGCGCTGCACCAGCTCGTGACGGACCACGTCCGCCCCGGTCAAATTGACAAATTTAATACCCTCGATCCCGTCCAGGATCTTCTGCGCCTCCACCAGCCCGATGGGGCTGCCTTTCGGGAGGTCGCTTTGGGTCACATCCCCGGTGATAACGCTTTTAGAATCAAACCCAAGCCGGGTCAGGAACATCTTCATCTGAAACGGGGTGCTGTTTTGCGCCTCATCGAGGATAACAAAGGCATCGTTTAAGGTGCGCCCGCGCATAAAGGCCAACGGCGCCACCTCGATGATCCCCTGTTCGGTATATTGCTCGACCTTATCCGGGTCCATCATGTCATACAGGGCATCATATAAAGGCCGCAGGTAGGGCGATACTTTTTCGACCAGGGTCCCCGGAAGAAATCCGAGCTGCTCGCCGGCCTCCCGGGCCGGACGGGTCAAGATAATGCGCCGGACAATGCCTTTTTTGAGGGCGTTGACCGCCATGGCCATGGCCAGGTAGGTCTTGCCCGTGCCCGCCGGGCCTACGCCGAAAACAATATCATATCTCTTGATGGCTTCCACATACTCGATCTGGCCCTTGGTTTTGGGTGTGACCAGACCGCCTTTCGTGAAGACCTCGATCTTCTCTTTCGCCAGGCGCTTGAAATCGATCCCCTGGTCGGGCCGGGCAAGCTGAATGGCGTAGACCACATCATGCTGCTTGATCTCGCGGCCTTCGGCCATAATGCTCATCAAATAATCGATCAGTTCATTGGCTCTCTGGATATTCTCCTTGCGGCCGGAAACCGTCACCCCCTTCTCGGCCGGGGTGATCTGCACACCGAGCCCCTGCTCGATAATACGCAGGTTCTGATCGTATTTACCGAAGAGGGCCCGCAGGTCTTTACTGCTGTTGAGATAAATTATCTTTTCCATTTTTCTTTTTCAGCGAGCCGCGAATGTCGAGGTGTGAATGAAAAGCCATCATTTAGGTATGAGCTAACAGGCCGTGACGTATCCTTCTTAGCGAGTTCCGCAGCCGCTGCCTTGCGTAAAAGGCAGCGGCGAGGACTGTCTGAGCTAAGAAGGATACGTCACGACCTGTTCAAATAACTAACTAAAATAAACGCCGAAACGTTCTCAGCGAACCCGTCTCTCTGTGCCCCCCACGGTGACTGTCACCTTTCCTTATTCCTAGTCGACGGGGATCTGGAGCACGATGCCCGGTTTGATCTTGTCCGGGTTGCGGATCTTTTCTTTATTCAATTCGTAAATCTGCGGCCACTTGCGATAGGTGTCGTAAAACTTTTTGGAGATCTTCTGCAAGGTATCGTTTTTCTGGACCGTGTATTCCACGACATTGCCCGGGGCCGCTTCCGCCGCCGGCTCGTCATTCGTGAAGGTCGGGACATCCACGGGCCGCGCCCATTCCGGTTCCTTTTGCTTGGGCTGAGGCGCAGGCTCAGGTTCCAAATAAACGGTCTTGGTGCGGGTCACCACGATCGGCTCGTCCACAACGGATTCATCTTCCTTTGTGAATTCGACCACATAAACCTTGCGGGTCTTTTTGTACTCGGCGCGGTCTTCCGGTTGGGGCTGACCGTAGAGATACCCGTAATTCCCGCCACTCATGTCCTGATCGACCCGTTCCCGGTCTTCGACATACGTCCGGGTCGTGATGCCCGCGCTCGAACATCCGGCCAGGATCACGACTGCCGCCAAAATAAAAATTTTCTTCAGCAACCGTCCGCTCATACCCACCTCCCGATTTATTATTGACGAAAAATGATAAAAGCCTGTTTAAGCTTAAGAATGTTACGCCGGACCTCCTTGTTGTCCGGACCGGCCTATGGCTTGGGGGCCTCGCGAACCATCAGCCCCACCTCGGTTAATTGGCCAGTATGCACCTGGGCCGGAGCCCCGGTCAAAGGACACATCCCCTTTTGGGTCTTGGGAAAGGCTATCGTGTCGCGGATCGAGTCCAGTCCGGCCAAAACGCCGACCAGCCGGTCGATGCCGAACGCGATCCCGGCATGGGGCGGCGCACCATACTCAAAGGCCCGCAATAAAAATCCGAAGCGTTCCGCCACCTCCTCCCGGTCAATCCCGAGGATATCAAAAATCTTTTGCTGAACGTCCCGCCGATGGATACGAACCGAACCGCTGCCGAGCTCATGCCCGTTCAGGACCAGGTCATACGACCGCGAACGGATCTTTTCATAAGGGCCTTTCTCAAGCAGCGGGATATCCTCATCCTTCAAAGACGTGAAAGGATGATGTTCGCTGTCCCATCTTTTTTCTTCATTATTATATTGAAATAATGGGAAATCCACAACCCAAACAAAAGCTAATTCATCCTCGCCCTGGCGCGTATCCGGTTTGTCGGTTTGATACTTTTGCAGGGCCTCCTGATGACTGATCCGCGGAAACGGCACCGGGATATCGATCCCGCGCACCTGTTTGATCACATGCGCGAACAGCTTTTCCGTCACCGCAAAGACATCCTCCTCGTTGACAAAAGACATCTCCATGTCCAGCTGGGTGAACTCCGGCTGACGGTCGGCCCGCAGATCCTCGTCGCGGAAACACTTGACGATCTGAAAATATTTGTCGATGCCGCCGACCATCAGGATCTGCTTGAACAGCTGCGGCGATTGCGGCAGGGCGTAAAACTTGCCCGGATTCAGCCGGCTGGGGACCAAGAAATCGCGCGCCCCTTCCGGCGTGGACTTGGTCAACACCGGGGTCTCCATCTCCAGAAAATCCGCTTTATTCAAGAAATCCCGGACGGCAAAAAGCAGACGGTGCCTCATCTCGAGCGGCTGAAGCATTTTCTGCCGGCGCAGATCAAGATAGCGGTAGGTCAACCGGATCTCCTCGGCCGCCTCATCTTCCCCCTCAATCTCGAAGACCGGGACCTTGCTGTCGTTCAGGATCTCGAGTCCCTTGGCGCAGACCTCGACCGCCCCCGTGGCGATATCCGGATTGACGTTCTTGGCCGGGCGGACCGTGACCTCGCCGGTCAGGCGGATCACGAACTCCGGCCCCAGCCCCTGAGCCAGGGCATGCGCCTGCGGGCTCACCGACGGGACAAAGACCACCTGGGTCAGACCGTAACGGTCGCGGATATCAATAAATATCAATTTGCCGTGGTCGCGGCGGCGGTGAACCCAGCCGCACAAGACCACCTGTTTATCCTTATCTTCTTTTCTCAATTCCCCGCAGGTATGTGTCCTCAACATAAAGATTCTTCCTCTTTCTTTTTTTATAACAGATCTTTGATCTCCCGGGCACACGCGTCGCGGGCTATCTGCCGCTGGCTACCGTCACGCATATTTTTAAGCGTGACCACACCCCGGCGCTGTTCATCTTCCCCGGCAATGACGACAAGTCGGGCGCCTTTCTTATTGGCGATCCGCATCTGACTTTTGACGGAGGCCGTCTTAAAGCTCATATCAACGATCATGTCCCGGGCGCGCAGGATATCCGCCAGTTGAAAATTGCTGGCCAGAGACGTCTCATCCAGGCTGATGACAAAGACATCCACCGGCGGAACGCCCGCGGCCTCCTGCTCCTTGCGGGCCAGCATAATCCGCTCGAGACCCAGGGCAAAACCCACGGCATCCGCCTGAGGCCCGCCCAGCTGTGTCACCAGATTGTTATAACGGCCGCCCGCACCCAGGGCATCCTGACTGCCGAGCGCCGAAGAACAGATCTCAAAAACCGTATGGGTGTAATAATCCAAACCGCGGACCATAGAGGGATCTTCGTCGAAGGCGATGTTTAAAGTTTTTAAAGCGGATTTGACTTTTTGATAATAATCGCGGCTGGATGGTTCCAGATGCGCATCATCCATGGACAAACGGGCCACGATCTGACGGCAGGTCTTGTTTTTGCAATCCAGGACCCGAAAAACATTGCGGTCGAATCTGTTCTGACAATCCGCGCACAAATCCTTCTTGCTGGTCGTCAGCCGTTGCCGCAGGGATTTGGATAAATTCTCCTTGTCTTGAACCGTGCCCAACGTGTTCAGTTTCAAACGGTAGGGCCCCGCTTCCATATCGTCCAGGACCTGCAGGGCCAGACGAATCGTCTCCGCATCGAGATACGGGGAACAGGAATCAGGCCCGATCGCTTCCACGCCGATCTGATGAAACTGGCGCAGACGGCCTTTCTGGGGCCGCTCCCCGCGAAACATGGGCCCGATATAAAAAAGCTTGGACAGGGATTCTTTCTTGTCCATGCCGTTCTGGATATAGGCCCGCACAACCGATGCCGTGCCTTCCGGCCGCAGAGAAAGCACCGGGTGAGGCGCATCCGCCACTTGGGCGCGGCTTTGCGGAAGAAGATGCAGCATCTGTTTTTGAACGATATCGCTGGTCTGGCCGACCGAGCGGACGAATAAATCCGTTTCTTCAAAAAAGGGCGGCCGGATCTCATTATACCCGTAACACGCCAGGCGCAAACGGGCCCGGGTCTCCAGCTCTTGCCAGAGCCGGGCTTCACCGGGAAAAATATCACTGGTCCCCCGCGGGGCGGAAAATTTTTTAACCATAATCAGCTACTAACCTTAAGGGCGTCCTGCAAGAATATGAAGGACGCCCTTGAGTTTATATATCGCATGAGCAAAAGCAGCCGGCCGGGTTGAAAGCAGACTACCTTTAAATACTATTTGATCCGCTGTTTCATCTCCAGGCCGGGTTTGAAGACCACGACCTTGCGCGGAGGAACAGGCACGCTTTCGCCTGTGCGCGGATTACGGCCGGAACGGGCTTTCCGTTCCTTGATCTTGAAGACGCCAAAATTCCTGAGTTCGACTTTGTCGTTGCGAACCAAACTATCGACGATAACATCAAAGGTCTTCTGCACGATAGTCTTGACGTCAACCTGCTTGATCCCGGTCATGTCCGTAATCTTTAAAACAATATCTTTTTTCGTCATAACATCACCTCCTGATGCTAAGTATAGTACCAACAAGATGTTACGGTGTCAAGAAGAATTATGCCCGTGGAGGCCCCGCCGGCTGACCGGGTTAGCACCGGGCCCAAACGCAAATCGAATGATAAAAAACGGCTAAATGATAAAACTGAACTCTTCATCCCCCACAAATTCCTTGATCTCATTGATCAAAGAAAGGCTGGGATCGACAAAAAGTTCCTTGCCGACCATTATCTGAACGCGTTTGTTATGCTTCGTATCCATATTCAGATAAACCGGAACCTGCCCCGGGAATTGGGCGATCTTGTGTCTGAATTGCGAAAAATCCTTGATACGCTCGGGCGTAATGTCTATCTTGATGCCGCGGATCAGCCGGTAGACTTCATCGATCTTTTTGATATCATTGGCAACGATATTGGCCATATCCTCCCGAATCGTCATCCGGCCGATGACCATCAGGACTTCGCCTTCCTTGAGGTAATGCGCGACATTGAGATAGGTCGAAGGGAAGACCACGACCTCGATCAGGCCGTCAATATCTTCCAATTTCAGGATCGCCATGCGCTCATTGGTGCGGCGGGTGACCGTCAGGCGGACGGCCTGGATGATACCGATCACCTTGACCTCCTGCCCTTCCACGGCCCGCTGCAGCGTTTTGGAAGTGAAATCGGCGAATTTCTCCACCTCCATGCGGTAATGCGCCAAAGGATGCCCTGAGATATAAAACCCCAGGACCTCCTTTTCGCCGGCGAGGATCTGGTTCTTGGGCCATTCCTTGATCGCGGGCATTTCCCGGGTCGCCTTATTAAATCCACTGCCGGCATCCATTTCAAAGAAGGAAAATTGGCCCGACGCCTTTTCCCGTTGCGTGCCGGCGCCGGCCTGCAGGGCCTTGTCCACGACAGCCATTAACTGCGAACGATGGCCCTCCAAACCGTCCAGGGCTCCGCATTTGATCAGACTTTCAATGACCTTGCGGTTCACCAGCCGAAGGTCCACCCGTTCGCATAAATCATAAATCGAGCCGAACGGCCCGTTCGCCTGACGGTTCTCGACAATGGATTCGATCGCGGTCTGGCCGACATTCTTGACCGCCAGCAGGCCGAAACGGATCGTCCGGTCGTCCACGACGCTGAACTCAAGAAAACTCTCGTTGACGTCCGGCGGCAAGACCTCGATGCCCATCTTCTGGCAGGCGCGGACGTGTTCCACGACCTTGTCGGTATTGTCCTTTTCACAGGTCAGCAGGGCGCACATGAATTCGACGGGATAATTGGCTTTGAGAAAGGCGGTTTGATAAGAGATCAAGGCATAAGCCGCCGAGTGGCTGCGGTTGAATCCATACCCGGAAAAATATTCGATCAGATCGAACAGTTTGTTGGCCTCCGGCTCCCGGATCCGGCTGGTCTTATAACACCCGTCGACAAAATCACGGCGCATGCGCTCCATGACACTGGAGATCTTTTTGCTCATGGCGCGCCGCAGATGATCGGCCTGGGTCATGCTGAAACCGGCCAGGATGCTGGCCATCTGCATGACCTGTTCCTGATAAATGATGATGCCGAACGTCTCGGCCAGGATGCCCTGCAGCTTGGGATGCGGATAATGGACCGCGACCTCCCCTTTCTTCCTGCGGATAAAATCATCCAACATGCCGCTGCCCATCGGCCCCGGGCGGTAAAGGGCCAAAATGGAGATCAGGTCCTCGAACTTGGTCGGCTTGATCTTTTTCAGCAGCTCGCGCATGCCCGCACTTTCCAGCTGGAAGATGCCGCCCGAATCGGCCTCGCCGAGCAGTTGATACGCCTTGAAATCGTCTAAAGGAATCGTATCGATATCGATGTCGATGTTGTGGCGGCGCTTGATCCATTGAATCGCACGGTTGATCACGGTCAGCGTGCGCAGGCCGAGGAAGTCCATCTTCAACAGGCCGATCTTGGCGATCCCGTCCATCGTGAACCCGGTCGTCACCTGATCATCCCCAGTCTTAAACAGCGGGACATATTCGGTCAGGGGACGATCCCCGATCACGACGCCGGCCGCGTGGATCGAGGCGTGGCGGTTGAGCCCCTCCAGGACCTGGGCCGTTTCCAATATCTCGGCCGTGGTCTTGTCTTCCTTTTGCAACTGACGGAGCCGCGGCTCGACTTTCAATGCCTGCTCAATCTTTATGCCAAATTCGGCCGGGATCATCTTAGCGATGCGATCGACATCGGCATAGGCGACATTCAACACCCGGCCCACGTCCCGAATGGCGGCCCGCGCCTGCATGGTCCCGAAAGTTATGATCTGAGCCACATTATCCTTGCCGTATTTCTTGGTCACATATTCGATCACCTCCTGCCGGCGTTCGAAACAAAAATCGATATCGATATCCGGCATCCCAAGGCGCTCGGGATTAAGGAAACGTTCAAAGAGCAGGCCGTAACGCAGAGGATCCAGATTGGTGATGCCCAGAAGATAACTGACCAGGCTGCCGGCCGCGGAACCCCGGCCGGGACCGACGGAGATGCCGCGCTGGCGGGCATAATGGATAAAATCCCAGACGATCAAAAAATAGGAAATAAAACCCATCTTTTTGATAATCTGCAATTCATGCTCCAGGCGCGCCTGAAGTTCGGGGGTGATCCGGCCGTAACGCTCGGCAATCCCTTTATCGCAAAGCTCCTTAAGGTAGGTCTCCTGATCCATGCCCCCGGGCGGATCATAATGCGGCAGGTGGACTTTATCGAAATGCAGATCAAGATTGCATTTCTCGCTGACCTGAATCGTGTTGGTCAGGGCCTCGGGCGGGGCCCAAGCGAAATCCTTCTTCATCTGTGCCGGGCTTTTGAAATAAAACTGATCGGACTTCATGCGCATCCGGTTGGGATCGGTCATGACCGACTGGGTCTGAATGCACAACAAGGCCTCATGGGCCCGGGCCTGAGATTGCTCGAGATAATGCACGTCATTGGTGGCAATCAGGGGGATATCCAGCTCGCGCGAGATTTCGATCAGGCCCTGGTTGGCTTTCTTCTGCTCCGGCAGGCCGTGGTCCATGAGCTCCAAATAAAAATTCCCAGGACCGAAGATATGCCGGTAATCGTCGGCGGCCTTGAGCGCAGCATTCTTGTTGCCCGCGACCAGGTGCTGGGCCACCAATCCCCGCAGGCACGCCGAGCTCGCCAAAAGGCCCTGGCTGTAACGGGTTAGGCTTTCCATGTCGACGCGCGGGCGGTAATAAAAACCTTCCAGGTAGCCCAGGGACACCAGCTTCATCAAATGGCGGTATCCGTCCGCGTCCCGGGCAAACAAGACAAGATGGGACGAGGGCGGCTGCTGCGGGGTTTTGTCGAACCGGCTCCCTCCGGCGACATAAATCTCGCAGCCGATGATGGGTTTGATCCCGGCCTTGACCGCGGCCTGATAAAAATTGATCGCCCCGAACATATTCCCGTGGTCGGTCATGGCCAAGGCCGGCATCTTGTATTCGACGGCCTTATCGATCAGGTCACTGACACGGCAGGCGCCATCCAGCAGGCTGTATTGGGTGTGCACATGGAGGTGGACAAAATCGGAATGATACATTTTAGCGATGAGCGGTTAGCGTTCAGCGAATAGTGAGTAGTATTTTATAACACAGGCCGATACTTGTCGATAGGAAGCTCCTGCCGTGAATACGAAAATTTGTAAAAAGGAAATTGACGTCCGGTGATGAGACAAACAGAGCAGGAGATTCTATTTGCTAATCGCTAAACGCTGATCGCTGTGAATCACTCCCACTCTATCGTCGACGGAGGCTTGGAGCTGATGTCGTAAACCACGCGGTTGACACCTTCGACTTCATTGATGATCCGGTTGGATATGCGCCCCAGCAGTTCGGGCGGAAGCGGGACCCAGTCGGCCGTCATCCCGTCGATACTGGTGACGCAGCGGATCGCAATGACATTTTCGTAAGTGCGTTTGTCGCCCATGACCCCGACCGTTTTGATCGGCAAGAGAACCGCGAAGGACTGCCAGACATCCTGATAAAGGCCGGCACGCTTGATCTCATCCATGACGCGGGTGTCCGCTTCACGCAGCATGTCCAGCCGCTCGCGGGTCACGTCGCCGATAATGCGGATCGCCAGCCCCGGGCCCGGGAAAGGCTGACGGTGCACCAGGCTTTCCGGAAGACCGAGCTGTTTGCCGATCACCCGGACCTCGTCTTTGAACAATTCCCGCAATGGCTCGATCAGTTCCAGTTTCATCGTTTTCGGAAGCCCGCCGACATTATGATGGCTTTTGATCGTGGCGGAAGGCCCGCCGATCGGCGAAACGGATTCGATCACATCCGGATACAGGGTCCCCTGCCCCAGAAAGGCCACGCCCTTGATCTTTTTGGCGGCCTCCTGGAACACCTTCACGAACTCATCGCCGATGATCCGCCGTTTCTGCTCGGGATCGGTGACGTTCTTGAGACGGTTCAGGAACCGCTGCGAGGCATCCACGACCTTGAGGTTCAGCTTGAAATGATCTTTAAAAGTCCTAACCACGGCCGCCGCCTCATCCTTGCGCAACAGCCCGTTGTCGACAAGGATACAGGTCAGATTGCGGCCCACGGCCTTGCTGATCAGGGCGGCCGCGACCGAGGAATCGACCCCGCCGCTTAAGCCCAGAACGATCTTCTTTTTGCCGGTCCGCTCCTGAACCTGTTTGATGGTCGCGTCAACAAAACGCCCCATGCTCCAGCGGGGAAAGCAACCGCAGATATCACAAACAAAATTGATCAGGATCTGAGTCCCGCGCTGGGTGTGAACGACTTCGGGATGGAACTGGATGCCGTAGATCTTCTTGGGACGGTTGGTGATCGCGGCCAAAGGGGCATTCAAAGTGTGGGCCATAACCGTAAAGCCTTTGGGGAGCTTGGTTACATGGTCCGAATGGCTCATCCAGCAGGTCAGGTTGGTCGGCAGGTTCGCGAACAGATCCTTGTTGCTATCGACAAAAAGCTCGGACCGGCCGTATTCGCGTTCTCTGCTCTTCCTGACATGCCCGCCCATCATATGGGCAATGGCCTGCATGCCGTAACAGATCCCCAAGACCGGAAGACCGATCTTGAATATCTCGGGATTGGGCATCGGCGCGTTGTCATCATAAACGCTCAACGGGCCGCCGGACAGGATCAGCCCTTTGGGATTGTGTTTTTTGATCTCTTCGGGCGTGATGTTATAGGGAACGATCCGGCTGAAGACCTTGTTTTCCCGGATACGGCGGGCGATCAGTTGAGTATATTGGGAACCGAAATCGAGAACCAGGATCAGGTCTTTATTGCGGGGCTTGGTCACCTTGAAAGACAGACGCGCCCGGCCCTTTGGCAATCTTAATTTGACCGGCCGTTTGCGCGGCTTTCTTCTCTTGGGGGTCATGGGCTTGCGGCGTTTGAGTTTGATTGGCTTGGCTTTCTTAACGCTTTTCTTAACGCTCTTTTTAGCCGACGCGGACTTCGTTTTTTTTGCCTTTGGCTTGGACTTAGACTTGGATTTGCCTTGACTCGGTTTCATGATTCCCCCGCAATTGGCTGTTGATCATATCTCATGGCGCATGCGGCCTGTCACGCTGTGAACCCGGATTATCCGCGGCGCCCGCCCGGATGATGATTATTTCCCCATCCCGACGCGCTGACCGACCTGAAAGACCTTGCCTTCGGTTTGAATCGAAGGCGCAATAATGATCTCCACATCATGCATCTCTTTGAGATTGGCGGCGCCCAGCGAACCCATAGACGTTTTTAAGGCCCCGACCAGATTTTGAGAACCGTCATCGACCTTGGCCGGACCGTTCAGGATCTCGCTTAATTTACCCGTCGTACCGACCTCGACACGGGTCCCGCGCGGCAGATTCGCGTGCGAAGTGGCCATACCCCAATGGTATCCCCCTCCGGGAGATTCTTCAGCCCGGGCAAACGCCGAACCCACCATGACCGCATCCGCGCCGGCCGCAAAGGCCTTGCAGATCTCACCGCCGATACGCATGCCGCCGTCCGTGATGATCGGGACATACCGGCCGGAACGGGTAAAATAATAATCCCGGGCCGCGGCGGCATCCACCGTGGAGGTGATCTGCGGCACGCCGATCCCTAGCACCCCGCGGGTCGTGCAGGCCGCGCCGGGCCC
>CAZBSU010000022.1:0-14209 GCA_964494745.1 uncultured Planctomycetales bacterium
TTTCTTTTCATAGCGCATCAACGATGTCTGCCCCTCTTGCTTATCTAGGGCATAAATAACGGCATCCTCGGAAGACGCCTGGATAGCATTCTCTGCTTGTTCCGCCGGGTCACCCGGCACGGCATGCAGGGTCAGGAAACCCTTAAAAATTGCCGGACTGGCTAATGGATTCGTCGTCGGGGCCGGAGGGAGTGTCACCGGCGGCGCGGGCGGTGTGACCGGCAGGGTCGCTGTCGCGGGCGGTGTGACCGGCGTGGCAGGCGCCGGCGGCCGGAATTCCGGCGCGGCCAGGGATTCGGCTTCGCGCACGGCTTGCTGCCGGGCCGGATCCGTCATCCTCTGGGCATTGACCGCGTTGGTTAACACGATCTGCTCAACCTGCATGGCCAGCTCATGGGCGGTGTCTCCGTCGATATCGCCGCGGGTCTCGGCCCAGTTGGCCATATATTCATGCGCGAGCTTGGCAACGGCCCCGGCCTCGCGGCTGCGGATTCTCTGCGCCAGATCACGGCTGATCACCACGACCTCTTTACCTTCCATGCGTATGCGGCCGGCCTCACGCGGCTGCCCCTGAGCGTTATAGCCGAGCAATGAATGATCGGCATCATCTTCATATATATTCGGCTGTTCATAACGCTGCCGTCCTGCCTGTTGCAGCGGCCCCATGACCTGAGTCAGGGCCGCACGGATATCACGCGGCATCCGGAACCTGTTCCGGCCCTGTTGCGCCAAGGCGCTCTCGGCCATTCTCTGCGCCTGCCTGCGCGTCAACGACCCGTCGGCGCCGTGGTCGGCGGACCGGCGCAATTCCTGCTCAACTTCAATCCGCTGTCCATCTGCCTCCAACGTCCTCAACGTCTTTCTCCTCGCCAGAAACACTGATCTTGCTTTTTTCCTTAAGCGGGACGGCATTTTTTCATTTGGATCAAACTTGTCGATCTCGCCGGAAACGGCTCGAGCGGCTATATTCAATTGATCATCTGACATGGCTTCCACATTGTATAAAGTATCAATGACACCATTGGGATCATCTTCTTTCAAAGCTGATAAAGCGGCGCGGGATTCTAGCCATAAAGGATTCTTGAGAAATTCCATGCCCTGGCCTTTTGTCTTCCCTGCTCCCGTCAGGATTCCCATAGCATTATCTTGGGCATCTAGCTCTGCCAACTCCAGACCGGCTTGGGTTGTTGTCTCATCAAGACCTATCTGTTCCCCGGATACAGTCTGAAGCCGTGTTTTTGCTGCTTGACGTATTTTCTTCCATAACTCAATACGCCGCGCATGCCGCTGTTGCTGTTGCTGGGCAAGCCGGCCGGCCGGTCGCTGAGCGTCTGCGGCGGAAGCTGTCTGCTGAGGTCTTCCTGTATCGCTTGCCTGGGCCGGCGCGCTCGGCCGCGCCGGTTTGACTTCAGGTGCGGCCTTGGCTTGTTCCGTCCGGGTCGGTTTGGGCTGTTCAGGACGTTTCGGGGTTTCGGGCTGCTGCGACTGTTCGGCTTTGGCCCGGCCGGTTGCCGACGACTTCTTGAGCGCTTGGGCTGTGGCGCGCGGTTTTTGTTCCGGCTTGGCTGCCGGCTTGGCCTGATCCGTAGCTGCCGCGGGCTTGGCATCCTGGGCAGCCTTAAGAATTCCGTTGACACCCTTCTGATTTAAATTCCGGGCTATCTGCCTGGCCGGATCCGTGGGGTCCGGGGTCAGGGTCACATCTTGTTTGATAGCCCGCGCAAGAGATTGCATAAGATTCGCTTCTCCGGCAACGTCAAAACTAACCTGCGCGTTCGGAGTAACAGGCCGGCCTTCATCCAGATCGATCTCTATATCATCATGACGGGTAATATCCAATCCTTTCTCCGAAAACTTTTGCGATGATAAAGAAACGATTCCATGACCCTGCGAAGCTGCCGGGCGGACGGCCTGTAACTGGTTGTTCTCGTCGGCAAACAACGCCACTTTGCCGGTACCTTTTTCCCGGTATAAGGCCGTAACTCCGGATTTTGACCTAATGCCCCCCAGAGACTGGCCTCCTTCAATAACATATCGTGTCCCATCGACCTCGACCTCCACATCCGCGGTTGTATGCCAGACGCTTGTGGGGGCCTTTCTCGCCTGACTTGTTTTCCTTGATCTGGGCCTGGTAATGACTTCCTCAACGGGAATCTCGACATTCTTGTCGCCGGCCCGGACCTGATGCTGCGATGACACCCTGATCTGGTTATCGGCATTGAAAGGATGGAAGACGAGTTCTTCCCCTTCGGCGAAAAACAGGCCCTTGAGGGCCCTGCTGTTCCTGGAAGCAATCCCTTGGCGGTTCCCCATTTCTTGTCCCGTTCTGATGAGGCGGTCTCCTGGCCGGACGCCGGCAACACCGTCCGCTTTGGCGACCTCAAAATACCCCTGGCCGTTGGCAACAACCGTCTTAAACTGAATCGTGCTCTTGCTGCCCGCCACCCTGAATTTCTTTTCGTGCCTCTGGCGTTCGTCGCCCGGCTGAAGGCTGGCGCGAAAAGCCGTAATCCGTTTCAGGTCAGCCAAAAACGCTGCTCTTAATTGTGCCTTGTCCTCATGTCCTTTCGGAACATGACGGAAGTGTCCTTTTATCTTTTCCTCCAAAAAATCCAACTCATCGGAGGATAATGCTTGAAGATGAATCGCTTCTCCTGATTCTGGATTCACCCTAGTCTCCAAAACGTTAAAATCCCGGACAGAATCGGCATAGGCCATCGCATCACGCAGATCAGAAATTCTCTTCTGAAGCTTAGCCGCTTTCTGGGGGCGACTGGGATCATCCAATTCAGCCGCGCCCCGCAACATGGCCATGGCGCTGAGTTCAGGGCGTTCGTTGACATTACCGATAAGATAAATATTCTTCTCGCCGCCCGTGCCCTTGCCGGTATGCGCAAAAGGGATACTCATCCATCCCCTGAAATCCTGGCCGGCCATATCCATCAAGATTTTTTCCCTTTCGGGCTCGCTGAACTTATCAAGGCCTTCGGCAAGCCCCCTGACGACATCTTCGTCAACATTCAAACCGCCCAAATCCACATTGTCTTTATCGTCGGCCGCCGCGATCCGCCGCATGGCCTCCACAATATCCGCGGGATTAAGCGCATCGGTGGGGGCCTCCTGACGCACGGCGTAAATATGGCGGCCCTGGTCCCCGGGGTTGAGCATGGCTTCAATCTTCCCCCGCAGAGATTTAACGGTGGCTAAATCCCTTCTCATCTGTTTATTCATCAATCCCTGCTGGTCAAGTTGTTCCATCCGGCCGATCATGACGTCAATCTGTTTAAAGGCATCCGGCCCGCCGGTCAATTCCTCTTCAGAAAAATCCGCGGCGTCCGGGGAGAACCCGCGTTTGATATAAGTATTGACGATGGCGTGCCGGACCTGTTCACGAATATTTTTAAGGCGCTTATCGCCTGCGACCTTTTTACTTCCGGCTTCATGGACGGCAGAAACAGGCACATTACGGAGCACGGCTGTTTTTTGAGTCCGGCCGGCATCCGGCTGTTTCGGGGTGTCCGGCGCGTCAACGATCTCCTTTGTACGTTTTTCGAAAACCGATTCCAACAGATCGCGCGGCCCGGCGATATCGACCCAGACCTCACGGCCCTCAACCTCCCGGCCCGTTTGAGCATCAACGGCCCGCGTCTCGCGCGTGATGTGAAGATCACGCCCGATCTGGTGCCGCGCCGGCCTGGCCACACGAACAGCCGTCTGGTCCGTATCATCCTGAACCGGCTCTAATTCACGGGTAATCCTGTTCACGGCCAAAATGATTCTTTCCGGCGATTGAGAATCGCCTTTTTTACGTCCCCGCAGCAGGGCCCCGTCCTGCGTCTCGGTGCCGCCCGTGACCGTATATCCCGCGCCGTTGACCGTTACATCGGCCCCCGTCTCCGCGACAAATTCGATCTCTTGGGTGACCTGCCGGGCTTCGGCATCGCGGGTGTAAACCCGGCGCCGGCCCAATTCCACCCGGCCGGTGTCGTCTTTAACTTGGATCGAAGGAAGATCAATTTCGACACGATTGCTGTCGTCAAAAAGAAAGATGTCCTTATCTCCGACACGTACACCCTGAATCGTCTCGTCAGCTGATTTCTTCAGCAATCCCCCATCCAAACCTAAAGTGGTATGTGCGGGGAATCCCAGCTCGGGTCTCAGGTTGGGAGCACGGTAAGTGGTATGAAACTTGCCCGTTGCGGGATCAAAGCTGTCCGACCGATACATCTCTATCTCAAGCTCTTCCCCGCCCTTGATAACCCGGAATTTCGTTGTCGTCGAAGCCCCTGTTGCGTATTTATGCCGGTGCGTTTCCTCAAATTCACGGAAATCATTCCCCCGGTTAAGAAGCATTCGCGGCTTCTTGCCTTCGCTGTCCAGGACAATGATCTGCCCGTCCCGCTCGACAACAGTCCGGCCGACCTTAACATGGGGAATATCCCCTTCCATCCCGGAGATCACCGCGCGGCCGGATCTCAGCTCACCCACTCCATTCTCCTTGTTGGATGCGTTGATTTCCATCTCCCGGGCAATGGTCACGCTGGGAAGCATGTCTTCTTTTTCGCTCCCGAGATACTCTGTCTGCCCGGGCAAAACGAATTTGTTCTCATGAATCGCGACGACCTGCCAGCCATCGTCCGCTTTAACGAAGACAAGCCCTTCGCCGGAGTTCGGGTTTTCAAAAACGAATCTTAACTGCGAACCTTCCTTGAAAGGATGGGGACGGGAATGAATCGGCGTCATCATCGGGGCCGCAATTTCATCAGAAACGAAATGATGTGTTTCTCCGGCATCGGAAACCCATCCTTCAAAGATTCCCCGATGGAGCCTTTCAATCACCCGACGCTCCAACTTCCCGCTTGCTAATAATACCCCAAAGTCGACCTCCCCGGTGTCCGTATCAACCGGTACACTGCTGGTCATCCGAACCTTCTGCCCCTTATAAGTCCCGGTCAACTCCATGTCCGTGGTATGCCGAACAAAACCCACTCCGTTGTCACCGATGTCAAGGATCGGGGCAACCTCGAATTGATCAGAGCCGGGCTTGGGAGATAAAACTTTGGCCTTAGGGTTAGCACCCTCTTTGCGACCGTAATGATCGGCGTTAGCAGCCCCAACCACGGTGGCGTCGTAATCATAAATCTGCATCTTGTCGAGATCGAGGATCTCTTTCGGCCCCAGGCGGACATATTTTTCTTCGTCTTTTTTACCTAACGGAACCAGGATGGCTTGCGATTCCGGATTATAAACGGCGATTGTTTGCGGCGCACGTTTGGGACGGGGCCTTGACGTGGCTCCCTGCGCCCGTGTTTGCGAAGCCCCGCTTCCGCTTTTGGCAGACGCTGCCCTCCTGGCTTCAGACATAGACCCCGGCCGGCGGCGGGTGTATTGTTCAAATATCGAATCGATACCGGCCAAAACATCCTCAACGCTCGGCTGAGTTGATTCGCGAGAAGCTTGCTCAGGAACCGGCTGTTGTGAGGAAGGCTTCCAGGAATCCCGTTCTCTCTGCATCTCCGCGGCCTGCCTGTCCATTTCCGCTTCCCTTTCCCTGGCACTGGCCATAACGGCGTCCGCCTGATCCATAGCGGCCTGCGTTTGGGAAGACCCGGTATCTATCGGCCTTGAATCTGCATCCGAAGGTGTTTCTCTCGGAACCATATCTCTCACGATAACCGCGGTGGCTTTGCCCTTGCCTGACGCGCTTTTGACTTTGAGCGTGTCTTCCGCCAGCATATGAGGAGGCATAGGCCCAACGGTTTCAGCATCCACCTCGGATGAAGACACCCCAGATTTAAGAGCCTCGGCTTTTTCCTGCGGCGTTAAGGCCGCCGCCACATTAGCCCGTGTCCCGGGAGAAACATCTTTTTCGAGGCCGACCTTAAACCCTGTTTGTGAATGTATCCTTCGGATCAAATCCTTCCCGGTATCCGAAACACCTTCGTATATCTCCCCATCCAAAGGCAGGTTGTCCACCAAAGAATTGGTTGAATGATCATATGTGTCCTGCCAAGCCTGCTCAAATGGTTTAGGCTCCGCACCATAATTCTGATTTAAAAATCGACTGTCGCTCTCATTAAAGGTCTGTTGCAAATCGAAGATTGCATCACGGGTTTTTTCGTTTGTGCTCTCCTGAGCCAAGAAATCCAGAACCTGATGAGCGGACCGCATCTGCTCGGTCAAGACCATTTCCGTCATATCCCGCCGGTCAACCTTGTCCTGATTCTCCCAAAGCCGGCCAATATAACCGTTTCGACCCGTTTTGGTCAGCCCTTCCGGAGCGCCGATCACGTAAAACCTCGTATAAATAGGCTTTTCAAAATCAACGCCGGTCCCTTTTGAATATTGTCCTCTGGTTCGAACAGGTGCCTGTAGAGCACGCCAAGCACGAGTCCCCATATCCCCCCCGATATAATGTCCGGCTGTTTCGCCTCCGAAATAACTGGCGCCAAAGGACCGCGCTGCCGGATACAGGAGAGCGACATTTGTCTGGTTTTTCATCTTAGCTTCAACTTGTTCCCTGCTGACGGCTTCACCAGAAGACATGCCCTTGCTCGGATCCGTAAAAATCTCGTAGTCTCCCTGACTCTTAGCTACAATAACTTCATATCCCTTCCCGGCGAGCTTTTCCAAAACCAATTTGGTCGCGGCCTTATATGGATTTGTCCCCTGCCGGTTTAATCTTTCCGCGTCTTCCTGCAAATGTCCCAAAATTATATTTCCATTTAATGTCCTCCCACCGTTTTTTCTTATATGCTCCGAGATGGCGGCATCAACAAAGGCAGCAAAATCACTGTCAGGGCTCAAGAATTTAATCTGATATTCTTCAATCGGGATAGAGGCATCAATCCGGTTGTAATTTCGCGGGGCGCGCTTGCCCCCCAAATTCACCTTAGCTCCCAAAAGCATCTCTCTGGACTTTTGCATGCCTTCGGTGATTTCCCCCTGCGCCAGAAAAAGAGGTAGACCGTTCTCGGAGAACCAAGATAAAACCTGGGTTGCCGTGATATGACGGCCCGCAGCCTGGGAGACCAATTCCGATGCGCTTTTCCTTTGAAAAGGATAGTTGTGATCCGCGCTGTCTTTTTCTCCGGCCAGATGATGGCCTATAACCGTTCTCGAATCTGACGGAGTTAAATCAATATTAGAATTACCTGTCTTGTTGCTGACCAAAGCCATCTTACCGGAGCGCTCCGCATATTCAACCGCCCCAACATTGTTATCAACTTTAGCCTTGGCCATAGCAGTTACGTCAGCAATATTATCTGGCCCCTCGGGCTTCGATCTGGCCTGCTCCACATTTTCTGCTTTGCGGATTTGACCTATTATGATCCTTTCCGCCTCATTTTTGTCTGCGATATGCGGCGCGTAAACAGTCTTCCCGTCTTCCCCGATAGTTTGCTCTGCCTTTAACTCCACCCCCTCTAGAGCCGTCTGAGCCCGACGCATGCCTTTAACCGAACGCGTGTCTACAGGTTTTTCCCCGTTTCCCTGCACAATGTTCATGTCATCTTGAGGAACATCCTCGCCTACCGCACCGGCCCAGCCTTCCTCTTTTATTAAATTTAAAATCTGCCGGGCTGCCGGATCAGGACTCTTCCCTCCTGCAGAACCGTGAATCCTTTCCCACAAATGAAACGTCAAATGAAAAAGCCCTTTCCCTTTCATTTTTTGTATACTCTTTAAAACATCCGACATTGAAGCATCATCCTCAGCCATTCCATGGTTCATTCGCATGCCTGACCTGTTAATCCCTTTCTCAATTTCTTCAAAATTCTGCAACAGATCGTCGGAACCAACCTCGATAACCAGGACAGGCCGCCCGGTACCCAAAGCCGTTGCTCCCATCATGACGACACTCTTGGATGAAGCGGTTTTCCCTAAAAGTAAATGCACCAACTGACCGTCCCTAACAAAAGACTCTACCTCCTCTCCATGAGTATACGCCAAGGCAACCTGCTTAGGCGAGCTGGCATATCCGACGCCCTCGGGCAATTCGGGGACAGGGAACCATTGTGAAACAATCGTAGACATCGGGCCGTCGGGCATAATCCTGCCGGGAACAAGATGCGGATTCTTGTTCAAGGCCTCAATGACTTTCTTATATTTTTCCGGATTCATAAAATTCCGCAATTTATCCAAGGCTGCGGATTCTTCCGGAGTGAAGACTCTTGCTTGTGTTTTTCCCCGACCATCAGAGGCGAAGGTCACGACTTCGTTGAGGCTGTTGGCATAAGAAGCCGCGGAAAGCGGCTGCGGAGCAATTAGGGAAGGAGTGGTTGACAAAGACGGCGGCTTCAATAGAGGCGGTGGTCCGCGCGGTGCCGCCGGAGCCAGCCCTTCCATTATAGCCGGCATTCCCTCAATAAACGGGACCAAAGCCGTGCTTTCGCCGGACTCCGGGGTGGCGGCCGGCCGCATGGCGTGAGCCACCTCATGCGCTTTGGCAACATCTGCTTCATTCGTTACAGAGCCGCCCCGGGCACTGCGCTCATAACTGCTGGTAAAGAATTCTATCGCTTCATGCTCAAATCCCTGCGCGGAGGTAGCAACCCAACGGGCCACCTTGGTCCCGGTCCTGGCATCAACACCCGTATATCCCATACCCTGCCGGGGCTTGCCGTCCTTCCCAGTTCCCAGATTAAGCCCGGGATCCTGGTACATCTCCATGCGGCGGGATAATTTTCCCTGGGACTCCAGGCTATTAATTTCTTGGACTCGGCGGGAATATTCTTGCGGAGACATCGTATCCGGATTAGCGGTCATATGCCGGCCGTCTTTGGTATTCGCTGCGACTTTGGGAGGCTTGCCCCGAGCATTCAAATTCTGAATATTCTGATCCACAATATTCTGCGCCTGCTTAGTCGGTATCCCATCCGAACTCATGCCGGAAACATTACCTAATCCGCCAGGACCATCCACTTGCGTCGCATTAACCGATTTCCGCGGAGGCGCCCCGACACCTGATCCCTTGGGAGTCCCTGCGTCGGCAACGGCCTTCATGCCCTTGCCATAAACAATCAATTCATGAAGGGCTTTTTCCTGGGGCGTGGCATTGGAAGGCAAAGAACCGTCCTCCATCACGCGGGGTTTTCCATTGGGGGTGGCGTTGGAGGCTGGGGAGCCATCTCCAAGGCTGGGGGTGCTATTCTTGCCGGGACCCCCGGCCTGCTTCACCCGGTCCACAAAACCGCGTGTCTGCACAATATAATTCACCTGAATCTGTTCTAAAGCTTCAGTAGCGCCGTTATTACGATTCATATTAACCGCTGCCATCAAAAATTTACCCGCCTTATCCGATCCGGCCTGATAAGCCATCTCATTCTGAGCCAGAACTCTCTGAATGCCTACAACAATCAGGGCCTGCTTATCGCCATTTGTCTGAGCATGAACGGCTTTAGCCGCAGGCAATAAACTTTTAAGAATTTGATCTCTCTCCTGTGGAGTAAATGTCGGAGCCCCGCCTTTCTGGGAATTCAAAAACTCTATAACTGTCCGAATCGCATCCAAAGAGGGACGCTTCTTGGCCGCTTCCACCAGCAACTGCACACCTTTTTTGATATCTCCAGCGGCTATAGCCTTGCGCGCCTGGATTTCATCCACATAAGTCTTCCCCGGCTGTTTGATGGTCGGCTTCAGAAGCAGACTGTAAAACGCCACCTTGCCGGCCCTGTCCTGCAGCAACTGGTTCATGTATTCCTTTTTCACTCGCTCTTTCCGGGGGCTGTCCTCGATCAGGCCTGAGGCACGCGCGTATTCCTCAGCTTTGGCCTCGATATTTTTCATAATCACGGGCTGTTTGCTGAGGTAAAGCTCGGCCAAAGCGGAGACAAGATTTAGCTGTCCCAATGTCCACCCCATGCTGTGCCGCTCGGCAACCCATCTTATCACCTTGGCCCGTAATGTAGTCTCTCCGGCATTGATCAATGCGGATGCCGGCATCTGGGCCACGGCCAGCATTGGGCCTAAGCGTTTCCCCATTTCCGCGCCCTGGGCCGCTTTCGACAAAAACGCTTGAGTCAACGTCATCGGCATCATTTCTTTGGAGCCGTCTTCCTTAATATTTTGTTCCACGGACGGGCGGAAGGTGTGGAAATAAGCATTCTCTCTGGCCTGCTGCCAAGACTGTTTCCGGATCCACCTGTTGATCGGCACCTGCAATCCGACATCCACCAGACTGAACATCGGCATGATCGCGGCAAAATCCAACGCCCCGGCCAGGGAAAGCTTGGCAAACAGCTCCGGGTGCGTTAAAAGACTGTCCAGGCTGATACTATGAACCATGGCCTTGCCGCCTGAAGTGGTCACGGTGTGCGACCATTGATGAAGGAATTTGCGCTGAACGACCTTCATCGCCCCCATCCCGAATCCGGCAAGCGCGCCGTATGCCATATGTTTTAAACGTTCGGAAGAATCCCAGCTTTGCCCGTCGAGCAGCGGATTGGCATAAGAAACCGCCTCACCCAAAGCAGCCCCCGCGACCGTCCAGCCGGCAATGGTCTTAACGCCCATGGGAATCTTGTCGGTCACACTTAAGACTTTCGCTCCGGTTCTGGTCCTGCCTAAGACCCTTCCTGCGATCCTCCTGGCAAGGCCGGGTTTCTTTGTCGGCATGCCGGGCGCCTTGCCCACATACTCCGTTTCGCCGTAAAGCCCTGTCTTCAGCGTCCGAGGCAAAACGGTCATGACATAGCCTCCCAAAAGCCCAATCCCGAGATCACCCCAAATTCTGGATGAATAAACATCTTCGCCGTTTATATGCCGGTCCACGCCGCCGCCGATGACGCTGATCATGGAAAAAATAGGCAAATTAAACAATAAATTTGCGGAACGCGAGATATCCATATATGGCATGATCAAGTTGGCCGACACCCTGTTGAAACCCTCGGCCAGGCCGCCGCGCGCCCACCGGGCGACGCCGGCATTGCGCATAAGCCCGGCTTTCATCGCGCCGAAACCGGCCCCGGCTGCCGCGCCGACGAGAAAATTTCCGGCCGCGTTTTTCCATCCATAATTTTCGAAATTCCCGTCCTTCAAATAAGCGGTCAAAGCGCCGCGGCCCGTGTTCACAGCGCCACCCTCCAGCCCCATAACAACCATGGGGTGCCGCGCGCCTTTATACACCATTTCGGCCACCTTAGATCCCTTTACCGCCTGATTTATCACAAACTGGTCGATCGGGCTCACCACGGCCCGGAAAAACTTAGCGAACGCGCCGACCCCGAGGGTTCCCAAGTAATACGCCCCGCCTTCCCCAAAGCCTTTTTTAAACGAAAGCAAAGCGTCCCAGCCAGATATCTCCTGCCCGGTTGAATACGCCATCAACGTCTCGGAGCCCGCCTGAAGTCCGCCCCAAACTGCATTGGTCGCCGCAAACCCCTTGCTAAAAGCCATGGCGACATTGCTCGCCCTCCTAATACGGACGGCAAGCCGGGCAGCCCGGGTCGCATTATAAATCTTGGCCCCGGTTTCCGTGGCTTTAAGAACCTTTCTCCCTACAGCAAAGGTTGAATGTACCCCTTTCAGGAGCGGTCCGACAATCAACGCCGCGGCCTCGACATTGCCGAGCCAGGAAGGATTGATTATATCGAACTCGTCCGCCACAGCCCAGGGGACACCCATATTGACCAATTTCATCTGAAACTGAGTGACCTGGTGCCGGCCGTAAACGACCTCACCGCTGCTCAGGTAAAGCTTCTTTTCGCCCATAACGGGCTTGCCAACGACAAACTTTATCTGATCCCAGATGCTGTCCTGGTCCGGAGATATAAGAAGAATATCATTCTGCGTTATTCCGACGACCTCGCCTTTTTTGTTTCTGATTTTAATTTTCTCTTTTACGGGTTCCATGGTCGCGAGGTTCACCACATCGAATCTTCTACTCAACCCCATAGACTCGTTATACCGGATCCGGGCATAAGTCACATCATCTTCCGTGGTCTCCGCCTCTTCGATAACGCCATAATTCTCCACCCCTACCGGCTTAATGAGTTTCGGAGAAGACCCACCCTTGGTGGCAGGCCCCCCCATGCCATGCTCCAGAGTGCCCGATCGATAAACATCACCGCCCCAAAGCTCATAGACCACGGCAGCCCCGCTGGGCAAGACCTGGCACAAATAACCCTTGCCTTTCTTTAGTCCCTTATCTATAACCTCCTTGGCCACAGAAGGCTTGGCGCGCAATTTACCCAGAAACTCAAATCGTCCTCCGAGGCCTGTCTGGCCTTGGGTTAACTCTTCAAAAGACTTTTCCGCACCACGCAGTCCATAAGCAACCTCTACCACGCCTCCCCCGGGATACCGTTTTTCTGTCTGTTTCTGCCCGGGCAAGGTGGGATCAAAATCCCAGTTGCCGTCCGCATCAACGGATGCCAAGTCAATATAAACTATTTCATAAGACTTCGCATCCAGGACATCCGTCTCGTTTGATGTTCCATTCGGCTGTATTCCTCGGCCAGAAACTTCCCGGAGAGTTACTTTCTTGTGGGTTAAAACTTTAAGAGCAATAACCCCTTGTATCGGAACAGGGGTCAACAGTTCCTGCCCCCGCTTAATCGTTTCAATGGGAATACCGTTGTATTCCGTCACTTCCGGCAGGGTTTCCTGGTCGATCTCGCCGTCCTTAACCGCGACTTTATAAGTAACGGTGAACGCCATCGGAACCCCTTTCTGCCCGGTTATATCCCTGTTATTTAAATCGTGATACCTAACAATTTCGGCGTCATCGGCGCCGTTTTGATAGAAGGTAAATTCAGCCACGTCGGCGTTGCGCACATTATCGATCTCGCCTTTTTTCTTGGCCCGCACGGGGATCAGCACGCCCTGGTCGGTTTGATGCATCTGGCCGTTAACGGTCTCAACGGCCGCCACATGCGTCAACTGCGGCAGGGCCTGTGGGCTGAAGAAATCGGAAACCCCCATGATCAACGCGGATCTTTGCTGCGGGGTGAGCGTCTGCATGAAGGCCTTGGCTTTATCGGGTATCTCGGGCGGGGTAACAGACCCCCCGGCTGCCTTAGCTTTCTGGAATACAAAATGTTCCTGAAGGTGCTGCCGCAAGGCTGGGTTATTCAAAACAGCGGCAACGTTTTGTTTGGGCAAATTACCTTTCTGGGTTTCTTGAAACGCCTCCGCGTCAAAGACATAACCGATCGTTGCCGGGACAATAACCGTGTCAACCGTATTGCCGTCGGAGTCTTTGATTCTTATCTTACTCGTGTTATCCGCCTGGTCGGGATCTGCAGGATCATAGGAGGCCAAAGCCACCCGGCCGCCCTCATCGCCGGGCCGGCCGATGGTTGTAACCGGCTTATAGATCATGTCTTCGGTGGCAACCAAGGCTCTTTTTTCAGCCTGCGTCAACCCGTCAACAATCTCTTTTTCCTGATCGGTCAACCGGCGCATCGTAACATCTTTGCCGGCGCGCCTGGCGCGTTTATATTCCTGGTAATCCCTGGCATACGCCCTCAATCCCGGATGTGTTTCCAAAAAATCCAGCCTCGTATTGGTCAGATAGTAATGCGTGAACAAGACCGCGTTTGGATCGTCAACCACCGTTCCATCGGGCTGAACGACAACCGTCCGCCTCTTGATTTCGGCGTCATCTTGAGGAGCCGGCTGATTCATCTCGCCTTTATCGTTGATCGTCAGCAGCCACGGGATCGTCTGCTCGACGGTCTGGCTGGGCGCGGCCTGATTCGAATCCTGCAGATATTGAATCAATGCGGCATTGACATCGGCATCCGGGCTGATCGGATCCAGGCCGGCCAGAGCCATGGCCAGGGCTTCCTCATTGGCCTGCTGGGCCACATAATCCTCGAGGCTGACGACCTTTGTCACATTGGTGTTCGTGTATTCATACCTGGATCCGGGGGCCTGGAAATGCACCGGCGTGGTGGTTCCGGTCAAAATCATCTTGCCCGCATAGTCGGCCATGTATCCGTTTTCAATATTATCGGCATCGGCAACGGCCTGCGCGAAATCCTCCATCACTCCGTCTTTAAGCAGCAGGTCGGCTGCCTCCGATGATTGATCGGACAAGGCCTGATAAAACTGCTCCATATCCATGGATGTGCCGTTGGCCGCGATATTCTGGCGGAATGTCATAATATCGGAAACAATGTCGCCCGCTCTGTTATTCTGCTCTCTTTGAAGGGAGCGGAATATGTAATTCGTCAAGGCCGCGATCTTGTCGTCGGTCATCGGATCT
>CAZBSU010000023.1:0-14196 GCA_964494745.1 uncultured Planctomycetales bacterium
TCGCCTGGAATCCTTTCATGCAGGATATGCTGGGGATGGAACGCCTAGACCTTTTTAACCGGCCGATCAAGGATATCTTCCCTGCCGGGGAGTGGAAACGCATCAGGACCTTGCGCGTCCGCAAAAGCGGATTGCTCGCCAACATGGAGGCCCAGATCCATAAAAAAGACTCTTCCGTATTGGATGTCAGCATTTCTATCTCTGTTATTAAGGATGCCTCCGGTCAGATGGCAGGATGGATCGGGATCATACAGGATATCACTAAGCAAAAAACCGCCGAACGAAAAATCCGGGAATCGGAAAATAAGGTGCGGATTATTCTGGATAATTCACCGGCGGCCATCACGGTACTGGACGAGCAAAAAAGGATCGTTTCCTGGAACCGTTACGCCGAAGAGTTATTCGGTATGAATTCAGGGGATCTTTATCTTAGGCCGGTAGCACAGCTCTATCCCCCAGCGGAATGGCAGAAGATCCAAAAGCTTGGGCTCAGCAAGAAAGGGCGGAAGCATCATATCGAGACTAAGGTGGTCCGCAAGGAAGGCAAGGAAATTGATGTCGATCTTTCGGTCAATATCCTGGTGGACATGAACAGAAAAGTGATCGGTTCCGTCGGTATTATGCAGGATATCACACAGCAGAAACGCACCAAAGAGATGCTGTTGCGGGCCAAATTGGCGGCCGAGGAGGTTAGCCGGGCCAAAACGGTATTTTTGGCCAATATGTCCCATGAGGTCCGCACTCCCATGAACACGATCATGGGCATGATCGACCTGACCTTGGACACCGAATTGTCGAAAGAACAGCGTGATAATCTCAGGACGGTTAAGGACGCCGCTGATATCTTGCTTAGCCTCCTGAACGACATCCTGGATCTGTCGCGCGTTGAGGCCGGCAAGATCCATCTGGAGAAGATCGAGATCAATATCCACAATATTATCAAAAGTGTCTGCAAGGGGATGTCGGTCCTGGCGAAGAATAAAAATCTTAAGCTCGAATGGGACGTGGCAGACGATGTCCCGGAGATGGTCCTCGGGGACCCGATCCGGGTCCGCCAGGTCATGGTGAATCTGATCAACAATGCGATCAAATTCACTTTTAAGGGGACGATCCGGATCGGGGTCCGGATTCAGGAACAACATGACGACGGGGTCTGCGAGATCCAGTTCTCGGTAACCGACGAAGGCGTGGGCATCCCGCAGGATAAGCTAAAAAAGATTTTTGATCCCTTCACTCAGGCGGACGCCTCAACGACTCGGCGTTTCGGCGGAACGGGTCTGGGCTTGTCGATCTCCCAAAAGCTGGTGGAGATGATGGGGGGACGTATCTGGGTCGAGAGCCAGGAATTCAAGGGCAGCACATTTTACTTCACGGGACTTTTCCCGATCGTCAAGAAAGAGGATATCCCCCAGGCCCTGAAGGAAAAAAGTATAGAAGAGGAACTCTTGGCGCAGTTGCCCAAACGCGATTTGCGGCATCTGTCCATCTTGCTGGCGGAAGATAATATCGTCAATCAGAAGATGGCCAAGCGCATATTGGAAAAGAAGGGCTGGACCGTTAAGGCCGCGGACAACGGACGCCAGGTATTGGATTACCTTGAAAAGGGCGCCTTCGATCTTATCCTGATGGACGCCTTGATGCCGGTCTTGGACGGTTATGAAGCCACGCGGATCATCCGCGAGCAGGAGAAAAGAAGCGGGGAGCATATCCCCATCATCGCTTTAACAGCGCGTGCCATGTCAGGCGATATGAATAAATGTCTGGCTTGCGGTATGGATGGATATGTTTCCAAACCCATTGATCGTCAAAAATTATATGACACAATCGAGAAATTTTTCACAAAAGAAAGGTCATCGAATGGATAAGAAAGTCATCAATCAAGAAGATGTCCTGGAGCGGGTTCAGTATGATTGGGAACTGCTTTTGGAACTTTTGGATATCTTTTTAGACGATTATGAGGAAAAGCGGACCCTTTTGGAACAGGAGATCGCACGCGGGGATTTCGAGCAGATCCGCAACATCGCTCATTCTCTCAAGGGGGCGGCCGGCAATATATCCGCCGAAGCGTTGCACCAGGTCTTTTGGGACATGGAACAGGCCGCGGTCAATCAGGACATGAAGCAGATCCGCGATCTTTCCGGTGAACTGGACCAGAGGTATCCGGCGCTACAGGAAAGCATCGAACAGATTAAACAGGATTATCAGAAGAAACAGGGATAGAAACAAGGGGACGCGATCAGGGAGCGCCCTTTGGCAAATATCGCAAGTTGACTCAGGGCTTGCGATTTTTGCTATCCTTTTCGACGAGCGAGCTGTTTGTCATGCGAAAATTTGTTTTTTTGTCGATTTTCAGCCTGGTCCTTATCCTTGTCACTCTTTTTCTGTTTGGCTTCACCCCCCGGATTATCCTGCGCAGCCTGCCCTTATATCTCCAACATTATGTCCCGGATACCCGTCTTGAGACCCTTCAGATTGACCGCCAAAAAGTCGCCCGGGACGGCCGGTTGATTCTTGAACAAGCTCGGTTCGGTTTCCGGGACGGCCGGCACAACTACCGTTTGACGGCCGGCGAGATCATTATCCCGGACATTTGGCAGGCCTTTTTCCCCGGGCGGCATGTCCATCTGATCGTGCGCGATCTCGATCTGGCCGGGGGCTTTTGGGCCTTACGCGCGCCCGCAAGCCGGTGGTATATTGATCTTTCACAAGATGACCGTCCATCTTGGCGCGGTCTCTTCCGGGATGCCAAAGTTGTTTTCCGTGGGCTTGCCATGACACAAAGTTCCGGTCAATGCGCGTATGGGGATGGCATGTTGCAGATCCATGATTTGGCGGGCCGCCTGTGGGGCGGTCCTTTTAGCGGGGCGATAGATATCGACCAGATAGGGCCTGTCCACGGTTCCTTGAATTTAACCATGACCGAACTCGACCCGGATAACATTCCGGGTATCCCGAAATGGTTGGGTTTTCTGGAAGGCCCGTTGCGGGCCGAGCTGCAGCATGCCGGCTCACCCGAACGGTTGGAATCTTTGGCCCTGCGTTTGCACCTGCCGCCTCAGGGGCAACTCAAAGGGGACTTTTTGAGGTCCTGGCTCCGGCATATCGAAAAGGAATCCCTCGCGAAGAAGATTCGGCCCCTCGTTGAGTCCAAACGGCCTTTGTCCATCGATCGGGCCGATTTTTTGCTGAGGGACACCGATAATATTGATCCTGTTTTGAGCGTCGATATCATCAGCCAGGCCGAGCAAATTTTTGTGCGGCGGGATTATTTCCTGGAGCGCTTTCCCCGCGGGGGATCGCCTTCCTTGCTGAATTACCGCTATCGCTTGCCGTCCAAGGCGGCAAAACCTTAGGAACCCTGGAAGACGCAAGGTCGAAAGAATAATGTCAACCACAGGATTCTCTTTGAGAACAATCTTCCTGAGCCTTTTGCTGGTCGGTTTGGTCATTTATGCCAACACCCTGTCCCATCCCTTTGTCCACGATGACCTTGTCTTTATCCGGCATAATCCCGAGATCCACCGTCTGGATCACTGGCCGGCCCTTTTTTTGAAAGCTGCCGATCCGGTGCCGGGGATCAAGGTCGCCAATCCCTATTATCGGCCTCTGCTTGAGATCCTTTACCGGGTTCAGTATCGGATACTTGGATTTAAGGCCTGGGGTTATCACCTTTTTAATATCCTTTTGCATGTCCTGAACGCCTGGCTTGTTTTTTTGATCGTGGAACGGGGATTGGGCCGGTTGAGGACAGGATTTCCATCGTTTTTGTTGCCTGTGAGGGGCTTGAGTTGGGGGACGGCGATGCTTTTTTTGACGCATCCCGTTCAGAGCGAGGCCGTGGCCTGCATTGCCGGTATCTCGAACCTGACCGTCGCTTTTTTTGTTTTATTGAGTCTTTATCTGATCGTGCGTTTGCGATTTTCCGATTCGGGACCTGCTGAGAAACGCCTGTGTTTAGCCGGGGCGTATGTCTTTTATCTTGCGGCTCTCTTGACCAAAGAGCAGGCAATCTTTTTGCCTCTGGCCTTGATCGCCTTAGAGGTGGCCTTCTTTCTCAGCCGGCGCGGACGGTTGCCGGATGTCATCACCCCGATGACAGTAGCCATCCCGGGGCAGGAGCCTCCTTTGGACAGGAGGGTGGTCCCGGCGGGGATCTCCTATCTGGGCGGGTTTTTGATCATCACGTTGTTGTATCTCATATGGCGTAAATGTCTCACGGGACAAATAACGACCGTCATCTTGGCGTATCCCGGGGAGCTGCTGTTGCGGCTCAAGGCCATCGGGCCGACCCTTTTGATTTATGGGAGGATCTTGATCCTTCCGATGGATCTGCACTATATGCGCAGCCTGGATATCCTCGCGCCGTTTGGACTTGCCTGGAGTCTCTTGCTGGTCGTGGCCTTGCTCAGTTGGCTAGTTATAAGACGGATGCCGGCCATCGCGTCCGCTGCGGCCACGGCGGCATGGATGTGGTTTTTTATTGCCTTGCTGCCGATGCTGAACCTGGTCCCTTTGATCCATGAATATTCCTGGATTGCCATTTTTGAACATTTTCTTTATTTGCCGTCAGCCGGTTTTTTTCTTTTTGTTTTGATAGCGGCCGACTTTGGTTTGGGGCGTATCGCCCGGGATCAAAGCAAGCGAATCCTGACTCTGGTCGTTATCGTGTCCGTTGCTGTCTTCGGCGGGCTGACCTTCAGGCAGAACGCCTTTTGGCGCAACGAGGTCGCCTTGTTTGAACGGGCTGTCCGATATGAACCCCATTTGGGCCGCTTGCGTTTTTTGCTCGGCCGAAGCTATTTTTTCCAGGGGAACATGGAAGCCGCGGATCGGGAATTGGCATCGGCCGTGGATATTATGCGGGATTATCTAAAGAAGAGCCGAGGGCCCCAGGCGCGGCGTTTTTATGAATATTTTATCCGGGAGATTTACTTTGTCATGGCGCATGTCCGGGAACAAAAACAGGAGTACCGCCAGGCCAATGCCCTCTACCGGCAGGCCTTGAACTATGTCCCGGATGATGCCCGGTTGTATAAGAGTATCGGTGTCAACCTGGTTCGGCTGCGGGACTGGGACGGGGCGATATCCCATTTCCGAAGGGCCCTAAGGCAGGATCCCGATGATTCGGGTATTTTGAATAATCTGGCGGTTTGTTTGATCGAAACAGGGCAGACGGATGAGGCCCGTGGTTTGTTGCTGAAGGCCGTTGCCGCGGACGGTCATTTCGGCCCGGCTCGCCGCAATTTAGACCGGCTTGATCAAGGAAAGGCGGGGGACAGCGGATGATCTCTTATCTAAGAACAATTCAGTGGTCGTCGATCGACGTCTTTGCTTTGCTGGGGATCGTTTTTATCGTGATCTTGCTGATCGTCTTATTTTTTATCCCGACGGAAAAGAACAGGGAGAAGGCGCGTAAGCGCCGGTGCCAAAAGCAAGACCAGGAGGGCAAAGACTGGCGCGCGGTCAGCCTGCAGTTGGAGAAGCATATCTACGGACTTCGGCGCGAGATCGAATCCGGACAGAACCGGCTGAAGGCGACGGAGCGGGATCTTCTGGTCCAGAAGGAGAAATATAAAAAAATGCAGGATAAGCTGCATCAGGAGCGGGAATGGCAGAAAAAAGACCAGGCAGACCAGCATAAGAAAGGGGAGGAGATCAACCGTCTTCAACGCGACCTTAAGAAAACGGAACAATCCCTGGCCAAAGAGCATGGGCAGCGTCTCAAAGTTGAGCGCGAGTTGAGGCAATCCCAGGCGGACATGCAGGCAACGGATCAAAAACGGCATGACCTTGAGGTCCAATTGGCCCGCTTCAAGACGGAATATCGCCAATTGCAGCACGAGATGGCCGAGATCCGGGCCGAGAACGGCCGGCTTAAGAAAAAACATGATGAGGCGACCTTTATCGCGAAATCGGATTATCAAAAATTGGAAAAACGCCTGAAAGAGACCGAAAGAGAGCTGCATGATTTCAAACAACGCATACAAAGGGAGATGCGCTGATTTGGCCGGGAACGAGGGTAAAACCAAAACCCCTTCGTTCGCCGAAAGGGCCCAATGGCCGTTAGGTAAGAATGCCTTGGCGCGGGCCTGGTCGAAGCGGGAAGAACGCCGGGAAGATGTCCTTAATCTGACCGAATCCAACCCGACACGCTGTGATTTCGCCTTTCCCGGATCTGATATTCAGGCGGCCTTGAATCATCCCCTGAATCTTGCTTATACCCCATCCCCCCGCGGTCTGCTTGAGGCCCGGCAGGCCTTATGCCGCTATTATCAAGCCCAAAAGATCAATCTTGAGACGGATCAGCTTTTCCTTACCGCGAGCACGTCGGAAGCCTATGCCTTTTTATTTCGCCTTCTGGTCAATCCGGGGGAGACGGTTTTGTTCCCGCGTCCGAGTTATCCGCTGTTTGATTTTTTAGGCGGGCTGAACGATGTGGCGGTGGATTATTATCCCTTGCGGTTCAAACAGGCCTGGCGTCCGGACCTGCGGGAATTTCGTTCGCGATTGAATCCGTCCGTCAAGGCCGTGGTCCTGGTCAATCCGAACAATCCGACTGGTTCTTTCATCCGGCATGAGGACTTTATCGTGATGGCCGAACTGTGCGCCGAGCGCGGCATCCCGCTGATAAGCGATGAGGTCTTTTTTGATTACCGCCTGGATCAAGCGGTTGAACCATATTCGCTGCTCGGGTATCAAGATCATCTGACTTTTGTTTTGGGCGGCCTGTCTAAGGCCCTGGCCCTGCCTCAGATGAAGCTGTCCTGGATCATCATGAACGGCCCGGCAGAAGACCGGCGAGAGGCCGGTCAGCGGCTGGAGATTATTGCCGACACCTATCTTTCGGTCTCAACACCCATCCAGCACGCCCTGAAGACCTGGTTGACTTTACAGCCGGGGATTCATGACATGATCATGAAGCGCGTGAACGCGAATTATCGTGGCCTGAAGACGATGCTGGCATCTTCCCATGAGATCAGGTGTCTCACCGTGGAAGGCGGTTGGGCCGCGGTTCTTCGTCTTCCCGAAAAGTTCTCGGAGGAGGCCTTCGTCCTGGAGCTGCTGAACCAAGACGGTGTTGGAGTATATCCGGGTTATTTTTTTGATTTTGAACAGGAACCTTTGATTGTCGTCAGCCTTCTGCCGGCCGAGGCCATCTTTCGCGAGGCCATGTTGCGGCTGCAAAAAAGGGTGAAGGTGGGGATATGCTGAAATGGCTGAAGTTGGTGGGTTGGGGCGTCTTGATCGCCTTGATTATTTTATTGGGGGTTTTTCTTATTCAGTATTTTTTTCCCCGGCAGATCAGCCGGTTGGTTATCAAGATCTTGACGACGAGCATCCTGCTTTTGGGGCGTTTGATGGTCCTGACCTTTATCATCGGCGGATTGTTGATGGCAATATTGATCCATTGGGTGGGGTGGGAGACCGTCAAGTTCAAGATCAATCAAATGCGTTACCGCAGCGCCCTGATGGCCAAGGACTATTATAAGGAAGTCAAGAAGGTCTGCTATGGCGACTTTGTGGTGCCGTCGAAATCGCCCCAGGCCCAAAAGTTGGTGTTGGATGGGCCGGATGCCGACGTCGCGCTGAGCGGCAAGGCGGGAGGGAAAGAGCATCCGGGCAGCGAGATCACGTATATCGACGGTAAGATCAACGGCATCATGCGGACTTACCATAGGAACGGGAACCTGGAAAGCGAGATTTCTTACCGGGACGGACAACAGCATGGATTCTGCCGGACCTACTATCCCGACGGCCACATGCATAATGAAAAGTATTTTGTCGACGGGAAAATGAACGGGGCCTTCAAGGCCTGGGACCAGGATGGCAGTCTTTTTTTTGAGATCCATTATAAGGACAACAAACAGCACGGCCCGGATAAAAGTTATCATCGCAACGGGATGCTTGAGTACGAAGATATATATGTCAACGGCAAGCGGACCGTCCGCAAGACCTATGATCAGACCGGGAAATTGAAGTTCGTTCAGAATTATCAATAGGCCGGGCATCTTTCGGCCCGATCGTAGAGAGGGGTCCCCATTAATCTTATTCTTTTGTTTAGGGATGATCTGGATCCCGGGCAGAAAAAGGCCTGCCTGCGTGGACGCCGTTTTCGGCATATCCTGGATGTCCAGCGCGTGGCGGTCGGGGAGGAACTGAACGTCGGCCTGTGCCATGGCCCGATAGGCAAGGGCCGGATTACCCGTATCGCTGCCGATAGCTTGGAGATGGATGTGCGCTGGACCGCGGCTCCGCCCTCTAGGGTGGACGGGATCCTGCTTGTGGCCCTGCCCCGGCCGCCGGTTCTGAAACGCATATTGGCCGACGTCACGGCGATGGGCATCAAGCAGATCTATTTGATCAATTCGCAGCGGGTCGAGAAGAGTTTCTGGAACAGCCGCGCTTTGCGCGCTCAGACCATTCTCCAACAATTGGTCCTAGGCCTGGAACAGGCCTGCGACACGGTCTTGCCCGAGGTTTATTTGCGGCCGTATTTTAAACCTTTTGTCGAGGATGAATTGCCCCGGATAAGTCAGGGGCGGCAGGGGTGGGCGGCTCATCCGGGGGGTGACTGCTCCTGTCCCCGTCAGGTCCGTCAGCCGTTTGTTCTGGCCATTGGCCCGGAGGGCGGTTTTATTCCGTATGAAATTGATAAATTCCGAGCTTTGCGGTATTCTATAGTTGATCTGGGCCAGCGTATTTTGCGGGTTGAAACCGCGGTAACATTTTTGCTGGGCCGGTTGATCTAGCCGCGTGGCCGGATGGGCTGCCAGAGATTATTTTGGGAAGAATATCCGATCAAAGGGATAGAAAGATGAAATTTTCCGGATGTGCTTTAGGGACGGTAAGTCTCCTTCTTGTGTTGTTGATGACCGGTCCCGAGATCAGCGAGGCCAAACCCTCGCCGCGCAACGGCGTTATTCGAGAATATTATGCCTCCCGCCGCATCCGGCTGGAGTTCCGTTATAAGAACGGCCAGTTGATCCGCAAGCGTTTTTGGCATAAGAACGGCCGCCTGATGAGCGATTATCTTTACCGCGACGGGAAGCCGGTCAAAAAGAGGGATTTTTATGATAACGGGCGTCTGAAAAGTTTGTGGACGAAGAAAAGCGGCGTTCTCAAGATTTTTGATGAGGACGGGAGTATTCGGGCCTCGATTCCCAACCGGGTGGATGGTCTTTTTTGAGTTTGAGGAGGGATAGGGGCGGCGTGAAGATTACAAGGATAAGACAGGACAGGAATGTGTCAATCCCGCGCATGAAAAGGTTTCTTGTCTTTTGGTTTCTGTTGGCGTTTTCGGCCGGGTGGTGCCTGCCCGGCAGGTGTGCCTCCCCTCGTGAGCTTTATGAAATTGCTGACCGCAAGGCGGTGGCCGGGCAGCCGGATTTCGCGTTTATGTATTTTCGGACTTTGCTACGCGATTTCCCCGACTCTGAACTGGCCCAGCCGGCCTTGTTTGCCCAAGGCGAGTATTATTTTTCTTTCCCGGATTATGACCGCTGCGTGGCCTCTTTTGAGACCTATACGGAAAAATATCCCGATGCCCAGGACAAGCTGTTCGCCCTGGCCTATTTACTCAAGATAGCCAGGATCCGCAGCCAAGCCGGGCGGGTCCAAAGGTTCGAAAAAGAGATCATCAGCCTCAAACAGTTGGGACTGGTTTTCAGCGAGTTTAAGGAATACGCGACCCGCACGCCGTTGCATAAGGATTTCAAAGCGGTTTTTCATATCGATCAGATCACTTTCTTCCTGCAAGGGGATATATTTGAAGAGATTCGTTATTGATTCCGCCCCACGAATGATCTTTTTTCTTGCCGCTTTTCTGCTGGCCGTAACCCTTACCCTTAATCTGTTGCTTTTTATTCTGGAGCCAACCATCTGCCATAAGATCGATGCGGCTGTTCCCTGGTCGGTATCGGTCGGGCGTTTTTCTTATTTGCCCCCGAATTATTTTTTGTTCCGCGAGATCACCTTGCGGGAGACTCCCTGCCAACAACCGGCCGTCCGTATAGCCCGGGCCGTGATACGCGTTTCGATCCGGGATTTCCTTTTCAAACAGCGTTTGAGTCCGGCTTCGATCTCCATCTCTCGTCCGTGTCTTGATCCTTATCGCCTTGAGGCCTTCCTGGGGCGTTTTAAAGAAGATATCCTCGCGTTTTGGGAGAGTTTCCCGGTCGCTAATTTAGGATTGAAGGTGAACCACATTCGATGGAATCAACCTAAAGGCCCCGTGGCCTCTGCGTCTCCGTTTTTCAGCAGTTTCCATATGGTGATTCGTGATCAAAATCTGTGGGTAAAAGTGGCCATTGAGAGAGAAATGAAGAAGGCCTTTAAGATACCTTTCATGCCCCGCTTTTTTCGGTCCAGGGCGTTGTCTTTTAAACCCGTATGGGCGTGTTGCCTGGAGGGGCGCCTGGAATCCCAAGGATTGACCCTCAAGGCTTTGACTTTGCGACGGAACAATTTTTTTGTGCGGCTTTGGGGACAATTCCGAGATCATCAATGGAGATTAAATGGTTTCGGAATGATCCGGACAGGACCGGAGGCCCGGGATCAGGATGGCTCGACACAAAAGCAGCCCGGATGGGATCAATGGTTCAGGCAACAGATGGGGCGCTCCCAGCCCAGGATCGGGTTTGATCCGGACTTTTTCCTGACGGATCTACAGGTCGGGGGCCGTCTGCAATATCCCTACGTTTATCTGGATAAAACGCAATTTTCCCTGAATAATCTCCCGGTCGATCTTACCGGTCGTTTTTCCCTGCAAGCGCCGTTTGATTCCGATTTCAAATTGATCCTACGGCCCCCCGGGGAAAAGACCGCGGGTGCGGCGGAAAAAGCGCCAACCGCCGTTGACCTGACCGTCCAGTATAAGGGGAGAAGACAGGCGGCAGGCTATATCCATCATGCCGAAATGGACGTGAATTTGCCCGACACAGCAGGCGCGGGATGGCCGCTGGATTCTTGGGGGGTTTCTCTTCAGGATTTTCACGTGGCGCTGACGCCCGGCCAGTCGATCGATTTTTTTGTGCCGCGCGCAGTGATCCATTTCGGTTCCGAATCGCAGCCGAGACGGTTGGAGTTAGACCATATTCAGGCGGGTTTTATTTATCGTACCAGCCGGTATAATGTGATTCAGCTTAAAACCCCCCTTTATGGGGGGTCGCTTTTCGGCCGGATGTGGATGGATAAGACCTCGTCGCCCTCGGCCCTAACCTCTGTCCTGGTATTGCGGGATGTCCGAGCGCATCTTTTGGAGGCCTTTTTGCCGTATTTTACCAAGGTTCGTGGATGCTTATCCGGCCGGATCGCCTTTCAGAACCGTCCGGATATGGGTGTGTCAGGCAAGATGTTTATCAACTCCGGCCGCCTGAATGATCTGGAGTTTTTTAAATGGTTGGCCGAAACTTTTTCTTTGCCTTCCCTGCGTCAGATTGTTTTCAAAGATCTGGCCATGGACTTTTTTGCCACTCCTGCGGGGTATGGCCTGGATGATATTCGGTTGAGATCAGATGAGGTCGAATTAGACGGACATTTCCATGTCGGCGCAGACCGTTTCGTGGATAGCAAGATTTCTCTTTCCCTGGGCCGCAAGGTGCTGAAGGAATCGCCGCGTTTCACGCGTTTGCTGAGGATGTTTGAGCGGGATGTCCCGTCGCTTGTTTTTGATATTAAGATGTCGGGCCCCTTGGATGCCATGAATTTTCAGTGGCTTCAATCGACGTTTAAGGACAGGATCCGGCACAAGATCCCTGATTTTATCGAGCGAAAGATCGAACGTGAGATTGATGCCATCCTTGAGCCGGTCGATGCCGGAGCCCAGACGTCAAGCCCAAAAAATAAACGGGCGCTATGGCTAGCCTATGGCGGAAAGGCCGGTCAAAGAAAACGGCCGGGATCAGGGGAAAGGGTGGGAGGCTTGTCAAAGGACTGAGTCATGGGCAAGGAAGAATATTATTGGCGACTGATTCAGGATTTGAATGTTTGGCTGTCCGGTCTGGGCGCCGCGACCATGAATTTGAATGCCCGGCCCGACCGGTTGCATTGTCTGCTCTGCGGAAGGGGCGAAGGCCCCCGTTCGTCAAAGGAAGGGGCCGCATCGCCCCGGGCTGGGGATATGTTTGTTATCATCGAGGCCCGGCAAAAAGATCATGTGTATAATGGCCAGCCGGTCCGTTTAAGAAGTTATTCCTTTATTTGCCTGCATTGCGGGTTGTGGCAGACAGCGGTTAAGAAAGGGGCGCAAGAGCCCCTGTCCTGAAGGAATACCGCGTGATATTCCTTGAAAACCGGTTGAGATTTGATATGATGTTACAATTAGAAAGGACTTCTGAGTTATGAAAAGACCCGATTGGGACCAATATTTTCTTAAATTGGCCATGCTTGCCTCTGAGCGGGCGACTTGTCCGCGCATGCATTGCGGGTGTGTCCTGGTCAAGGATAAATATGTGATCGCCACGGGCTACAATGGCTCGATACCCGGCGACGTCCATTGCGAAGATGTCGGCTGCAAGATCGTGGACAACCACTGTGTCCGGACCAATCACGCTGAGATCAATGCCCTTACCCAGGCCGCCCGGCGCGGGAATGCGGTTGAAGGGGCAACGGCTTATGTCACCAATATGCCGTGCACGACCTGTGCCAAGGCCCTGATTGCCGCCGGGATCAAACGGGTCGTGATTTTTTCGGATTATCATGACACCTTGGCCACGGAGTTTTTTAAGATTGCCGGGATCCCGATCGACCGAGTGGCCATGCCATCCAAAGAAATCATTTACGATATCAAGAGTTACACCTCTGCCCGGTTGTGAAGGCAGGAAAGACAGAACCCGCAGCCCTGTTCCTGCCGGGAACAGGGCTGCCATTGTTTTGCCAGGCAAAATATTTTGGCCGCGAGGAATGGTGCTCAAAATAAAATTTGACAACGGATGACACCCGTTTCCATGGGGGGTCTCATGAAAGATAAGATTTTGATTGCCGAAGATCATGCCGATCTGCGTACCCTTATGTCTGACCGCCTGATCGCCGAGGGCTATGATGTTGTCCTGGCCGGTGACGGCCAGGAGGCCCTGGATAAAATTCGCAGCGAGGATCCAGACGTCATCCTGTTGGATCTGATGATGCCGAAGATCGACGGCTATGCCGTGTTGGAGACCATCCGGTCGTCACCATCAACGCCCAAATGGCAGCCGGTGATCATCATTTCCGCCAAGGGCGAATTTCAGGATATCAAAAAAGGTTTTACCTTAAAAGCGGATCATTACATCACCAAGCCTTGGAGGATGGAGGATATATTGGAAGGGATCGACAAGATGTTGATGTTGCGGGAGATTCGTAAACCTCAGTCCGATCCGTCGTCCTCTCAGGAATAAAAGGGAGAATTCATATCCGTGACAAAAGTATTAATTGCCGATGATGAGCCGGATATCCTCGAGGTCATGGCCCGCAAGATCAAGGCCGAAGGTTATGCGGTTGTGATGGCCCGGGACGGGCAAGAGGCCTGGGATAAGATCGGGCAAGAGAAACCCGACGTCATCCTCCTGGATTTGATCATGCCCAAGATGGACGGCTATGCCGTTCTGGAAAAATTAAGACAAGAGCCGGTCGCCAAGAAGTGGGCCCCGGTTATCATTGTCTCGGCCCAGGGCGAACTGACCGATATCCGGCGCGGTTTTGATCTTGAGGCCGACCATTACATCACCAAGCCCTGTCGTATCGAAGACGTTCTCAACGGCATTCGTTTGATGGTCAAGTTGATCCCTCAGCGGATGGATGCGGCCGAAGAAAAGGACCATCTCGCATGAATATAGGATTGCTGGGGCTTCCCCAGGCCGGGAAAAAAACCCTTTTTGAGCTGCTGACCGGGGAGAAGGTCCCGGCGGATGATTTTGCGGCTAAACAGCATCTTATCTACGGCAAGGCCCGTATTCATGATGAACGTTTTGACCGCCTGGTTAAGCTGTACCAGCCCCGGAAGACCACCCCGGCGACCCTGGATGTCGTTTTGCTTCCGGGCTTCAGCCGCGAGGCGCTTTTGTCCGGAGAATGTCTGAAGGCTGTGGAACAGTGCGATGCCCTGTGCCATGTCGTCCGTGCCTTTCAGGATGATTCCGTTTTTCATGTCGACGGTTCCGTCGATGCCCTGCGTGATATGGACAAGGTCTTTACCGAGTTGATATTGAGCGATTTGATCCT
>CAZBSU010000024.1:0-10163 GCA_964494745.1 uncultured Planctomycetales bacterium
GTCGAAATGCTGCGTTATGTTTTAGGCGCTGACATTTTCGAGCGTGTCTTCGCCCAAATCTTTGAAAGATACCGTTTCGGCAATGTGGATGTGCGCGACCTGATCCGCATCAGCGAAAAAGAGAGCGGTGAATCGCTGAGTTGGTTTTTTGACCCATGGCTGTATTCGGCGAAAAAGTTCGATTACGCGGTTCAGGGTGTGCGCGGCCACACAATCACATTGCAGGACCGGGGGCAGATCGCGATGCCGGCCGAGGTCCGGGTCACTTTTGCCGGCGGGGAGCAGAAAATGATAACCTGGAACGGAACGCCGGCCCGGGTCGCGGTCGACGATCCGCGCCGGATCGTGCGGGTCGTGATCGATCCCGAAGAGGCCTTGCTGGATGTTGACCGCAGCAACAATGTCTGGCCGCGCCGGGTGTATGTCCGGCCCGTGCCGATCTATCTTGGGCTTTATGAGATCCCGGTCTTCCTGCCGGATGACGGGTATCACCTTGTCATCGGCCCCGAGACCGCCCATTCGGGCTTTGGGCTTAAGGCCTCGTTCCAGAAGCCGTTTGACTACATCTTTTACGGGGCCAGCGATTATGAATTCGGGGAAGACCTCTGGCATTCCCGCGCCGGCGTGCGCTGGCAGAATCTTTTTCAAAGCCAGACGGCGCTGGGCGTCGAGGTCCTGAACACCGATGACCGTGACGGCGATGAGGACGATGTCCTCAGCGGCAAGGTTTATCTGCGCCGGGAACTGTGGCCGGCGCGTTACGGCCTGCTGGACATGAACGATCATGTCAGCCTGTATCTTTTGCGCAATCACCGTCTGGGTGATAAGATCGATTCGACCTCTGTTTCCGAGGATGACCGTAATACCGATTACAGCCGCCGGGACGAATCAATCGCTGGCCTTGAACTGCATATCGACCGCAGCGGCCCGTATCCGAATCCGTTGTCCGGCTACCAGCTCACGGCCCTGCTGGAGAATGCCGGGCATTTTATGGGCGCGGGCCAGGCCTTTACGCGGGCTTCGTTGGATACCAGCGTTTATAAGCGGATCCGCGGCGAAGCGGTGCTGGCCGCGCGGCTGAAATACGGCTGGGGATTCCCGAATGATAAGGTCTTATATTACATCGGCGGCATTGACGGCCTGAGGGGTTACAAGCGTAAGACGGTGCGCGGGTCGAATATCGTGATGGGCAGTCTGGAATTCAGGGTCCCGCTGATCGAGCATCTGGATAAATATTTTTTTGATAATGTCTTGGGGCTGGAATCGCTGGCCGGCGTTGTTTTTATGGATGCCGGTCAGGCGTGGTTCGATGATTTCAGCTCCACCAATCTGAAGGCCGACGCCGGGATCGGCCTGCGCGTAACGGTGAATGCCGGTTCGTTCCTGGAGAAGCTTGTGATCCGTGCTGACGTGGCCCAGTCCGTCAATGATACCGACGAGGGTGTGCGTTTCTGGCTGGGCGTGAATCAGGCGTTTTAGGCCCGGCACAAAAGAAGGGAGCCGCCATGAAATCTTATCGCGAAGAGCTTTGGTTCAACACGCCCGAACGCCGGGCCTACATCAATATCAGCCCTACGGTCCAGGCGGCCGTTGATAAAAGCGGGATTAAAGAGGGCCTTTGTCTGGTCAATGCCATGCATATCACGGCCAGCGTTTATATCAACGATGACGAAAGCGGGCTGTTACGCGATTATGATGATTGGCTCGAAAAGCTGGCCCCGCATGAGCCTCTGGGGCATTACCGCCATAACCGCACCGGCGAAGACAATGGCGACGCCCATTTGAAGCGCCAGGTTATGGGCCGCGAGGTCGTCGTGGCCGTGACTAAGGGCAAGCTGGATTTCGGCCCGTGGGAGCAGATCTTTTACGGGGAGTTTGACGGGAGGAGAAAGAAAAGGGTCTTGGTGAAGGTGATTGGGGAATAAGGGGCGGATTTCGGCAGAGTCAGGGTCAAGCATTGTTGCTCAGACAGTCCTCGCTTCGCTGCGGAACTCGCACCAATGCTTGACCCTGATTCTGCGATAATTGATGCATGAGTCCTGCTAAACCTAGAGCCTCACCGGGAGTTCAGACTCATTTTAAAAAAGGAGAAGAGGGAGATGAGTGTTTTGGTTTATGGCACGGTGGCGTTGGATAATGTCAAGACCCCGTCGGGGACGCGGCAGGATATGCTGGGCGGATCCGCGGCCCATTTTTCGATGAGCGCGCGGCTGTTCACCAAGGTCCACCTGACCGCGGTGGTCGGACATGATTTTCCGAAACGGCATATCCGGTTTCTGCGCGCCAAGGGGATTGATCTGACGTCTTTGGAGCAGGGAGCGGGCAAGACCTTCCGCTGGGACGGTGAATACAAAAAGGGGGACATGAACACGGCCCTGACCCTGGCCACGGAGCTGGGCGTCCTTGTGGGGGGAGATCCCTTTGTGGCCCATCATCATCGCGGCATCCCTCATGTTTTTCTGGCTAATATCGATCCCGACATGCAGATGGGGCTGATCCGCATGATGCGCCGTCCGCGTTTGATCGGTCTGGACAGCATGAATCTCTGGATCGAGCATAAAAGGAAATCCTTGCTGCGGCTTATGAAGAAAGTCGATTTATTCGTTGCCAATGACGGTGAGGCGCGGGCCTTGACGCAAGAGAGTAATCTTGTCAAGGCCGCCAGGCAGTTGCGCCGTTTCGGGCCCGAATTGATCGTGGTCAAAAAAGGCGAGCATGGCGTCCTGTTTCACAGCGATAAATTTATGTTCGCGTTCCCGGCCTTTCCGGTCGAACAGGTCGTGGATCCGACCGGTGCCGGCGATACCTTTGCCGGAGGACTGATGGGGTATTTATGCCGGTCGCGCCGTTTGAGCCAGAACGCCCTGAAAAAAGCCATCCTTTACGGGACCACGCTGGCCTCGTTCAATGTGGAGGGTTTCGGCCTGGCCAAGACCGGCCGTTTGTCGCTAGTCGACGTCAACCGGCGCCTGCGGCTTTTGCAGAAGTATATATCTCTTAAATAATTTGTGATGAACGATAGCAAGAATACAAATTTTCGCTGCGGCACGGCTGCGATCGTGGGACGGCCCAATGTGGGCAAATCCACGCTGCTGAACAAAATCCTCGACGAGAAAGTGACGATCGTGTCCCCGGTCCCCCAGACGACCCGTCATCAGGTGCGCGGCATTTATAATGATGAGCGCGGGCAGATCATTTTTGTCGATACGCCCGGGCTGCATTTCGGCCGCGACCAGCTCGACCGGTTCATGAATCACAGCGCTTACGGTGTGACGCATGATGTCGACTGCCTGATCTATCTGGTGGATGTGAATGCCCCGGTGGGCAAAGAGGAGGAGGGCATTGTCCGCCGTTTGAGTGCCGACGACAGGCCGATCATCCTCGGGCTGAATAAGGTCGATGCCGGGGACCGGTATATCCCGGATTATATCTCCCTGTGGGAGAAGGTGACCGGACAGGCGGTCCAGGAATCGAAATCTTTGACCTTGCTGCCTTTATCATCCGAGAGGAATATACATATTACAAAGCTGACCGATATTGTCCTGGACAAGCTGCCGGAAGGCCCGCCTTTATATCCGCGGGACACGGTCTGTGATGTCCCGCAGAGGATGGCGATCGCGGATATCATCCGCGAAAAATTATTTTTGGTCATGCGGCAGGAGATCCCGCATTCGATCGCGGTGGTGATCGAGGACATGCAGCGCGTTTCGAAAAAGACCTGGCATATCCATGCCCTGATCCTGGTCGAAAAGGAATCGCATAAGATGATCGTGGTCGGGAAGGACGGCCGGGTCCTGAAAGAGGTCGGCATTCAGGCCCGCGCCGAACTGGAGCCGTTATTGGACAGCAAGGTTTTTTTGCAGATGCATGTTAAATACAAAAAAAACTGGCGGGATGATTTTTCCCTGCTGGAAGAGATGGGGTATATCTTTGAATAAAAAGGATGAAGGATGAAGGGAAAAGGAAGAAGGCAGAGGACGGCGCAAGCTGAAAAAGCTGCGGTCACGGTGAAGCAGATGCAGGCGATCGACCGCCGGGCGATTGACAAGACCGGCATCCCGTCGCTGGTCCTGATGGAGAATGCCGGCCGGGGCGTGGCCCAGGCAGTGAGGGCGTCCCTGAAAGGACGCGCGCGGCCGCGGGTGGCGGTTGTCTGCGGCCTCGGGAATAATGCCGGTGACGGATTTGTGGCGGCCCGCCATCTGTTGAATGCCGGCGTTCGCACCGAGATCTTTTTGGCCGGATCGCCCCGGCGGTTAAAACAGGACGCCTTGATTAATTATATGATTTTGAAGAGGAGCGGATTCTCGTTCGGCCGGTTAGACGGCAAGGCTGAGCATGCTTGGGGCCGGATTCGCAGGGTGCAGATAATCGTTGACGCCGTCTTCGGCGTGGGCCTAAGCCGCGAGATCCGCGAACCTTATTACAGTATCATCGACCATCTCAATTGCAGCCGGGCCAAAATCCTGGCCGTGGATATACCGTCGGGTCTGGACGGTACGACCGGGAGGACCTACGGCATCTGTGTCCGCGCTTTTAAGACGGTCACGTTTCATCGCGCGAAAAAGGGGTTTTTCCGCAACGCCGGCCCGGAATATACAGGGAAGATTGTTGTCGCGGACATCGGTATCCCTTAATATGCCTATCACCAACGTTAATATCACCACTGTCATCCGCCGGATCCGGAAGGCCGTGCGTGATCTACCCGATCCGTCGGTTTCCTTGGTCGGCAAGAAGTGGCATTCGCCTTTTCGCGTTTTGGTCTCTTGTCTCTTAAGCCTGCGCACCAAGGACGAAACGACGCTTCCCGCCGCCAGACGGTTGTTTGCCGTGGCGGATACGCCCGCCGGCATACTGAAACTCAAGGCCCGCAAGATCGAAAAGCTCATATATCCGGTCGGTTTTTACCGGAATAAGGCCCGGGTCCTGCTGGGGATCAGCCGCGTCCTGCTCGACAGGTATCAAGGCCGGGTGCCGGATGATCTTGACGAACTTTTAACTCTCAACGGCGTGGGCCGTAAGACCGCCAACCTGGTCCTGATCGAGGGATTTCACAAGCCGGCGATCTGCGTCGACACACATGTGCACCGGATTTCGAATCGTTGGGGGTATATCCGGACCCGAAATCCGCATGAAACCGAAGAGGCCTTGAGAAAAAAGCTACCCAAACCGTATTGGATGGACTATAATGCGCTTTTGGTGACTTGGGGGCAGAATATTTGCCGCCCGGTGTCGCCTTTGTGTTCGCGCTGTGCGGTCAGCCGTTTTTGCCCCCGGGTCGGGGTGCGTCAAAGCCGTTGATTGACATGCGTTTAAAAGACCGCCGCTGATTTTCAGCTTACATGGGGCCGTGCCATGCAGTTATTCCTGTTTTTATCCGAGATCCTCCACCAGGAAATTTATGACAGCCACAACGAGATCGTCGGCCGCCTGAAAGACATCTCGATCCGACTGACCGAAGAGGTCTATCCCAAGGCCACGGGGCTGATCATCGAGCGGGGCTGGCTGAAAAGGCAATACGCTTATATTAATATTAATGACCTGGTGGTGACGCATCAGAAATTCAAATTGACCCTGCCGGGCGAGCGTATTCATTTCCAGGACAAACGCGTCAAGTTCGATTTTACGCTGTGCCAGGATATCCTGGATCAGCAGCTTGTGGATATTCACAACCGGAAGGTCGTTCGGGTCAATGACGTGCATCTGCTGCGCGTTGATAATCAATTGTTCATTGCGCATGTTGACGTGGGCATGCGCGGCCTGGTGCGCCGCCTGGGGTGGACCCCGGCGGTGGATGCGGTTGTCCGCCTCGTTAAACCGTCCGCAGGATACCTGATCGAAGAGGAATTCATCCCCTGGAAAAACACCCAGCTGTTGACCACGGACCGGCAGAAGAATGTCCTGCGCCTGGATATCGCGCATAAAAAATTGTCTAAGATCCCGCCGATGGAATTGGCCGAGATCATGGAGGACCTGGATGTCTTTGAGCAGCTGTCGTTGTTGAAATCTCTTGATATCGAATTGCGCAGCCGCGTCTTCGCCGATCTCGCCACGCAGGAGAAACACGATCTCATCGAACAGATGGAAGACCCCGAGGCCGTGGCCCTGCTCGAAAATATCCCGGCTGACGAGGCCACGGACCTTTTGCTGACGCTGCCTAAGGATAAAACCCTGCAGCTGATCAGCCGGATGGAGTCGCGTAAATCGCGCAAGCTGCGCAAGCTGCTGGGCTTTGCCCGCGATTCCGCCGGGGGGCTGATGACCACCGAATACCTCTCGTTGAAGCCGGATGCTCGCGTCCGGGACGCGCTGGACCTGATCAAAAACAATCTGCAGTACCCCGGCAATATTTACCACCTTTATGTCGTTGATGATAAGAACCGGCTGCTGGGCTCGACGTCACTGCGGCAGTTTTTTAACGTCGCTCCCGATATCCCGATCATCGAGACCTGTTATCCTAAACGGATCTTTGTGCGCACCGACGACGGCATGGAAGAGATCGCCCTGATGCTGGAAAAATACAAATTTTCCTCCGTGCCGGTCTGCAGCGAGGATGACACCCTTCAGGGGGTTATCACGACCGATGACGTGCTCGAAGAGTTGATCTCCATCGCCTGGAAGAAATACAAGGAGAAACTGACCTGATGATGCGCGGCGCTGTTTCCAGGATCAAAGAGATTCCCTTTGTCCGTAATATGCTGATTTTTCTGGCGATCATGGGCCCGGGGATCATCACGGCCAATGTGGATAATGACGCCGGCGGTATCGCGACCTATTCGCTGGCCGGCGCCCATTTCGGCTACACCCTTTTATGGTCGCTGATCCCGATCACCTTCGCCCTGATTATCGTTCAGGAGATGTGCGCCCGCATGGCCGTGGCCACGGGGAAGGGCCTGGCGGATCTGATCCGCGAGAATTTCGGGGTCAAGGTGACGTTTTATCTGATGGCGGTCCTGTTCGTCGTGAATCTGGCCAATGTCATGGCCGAATTTGCCGGCGTGGCAGCCAGCCTGGAGATTTTTCATGTCAGCAAATTCATCTCGGTCCCCTTGGCGGCCTTCTTTGTCTGGGTCCTGGTGGTGCGCGGGACCTACAAATCCGTGGAGAAGATATTCCTTTTTGCCTGCCTGATCTACGGAGCTTATATCGTCTCGGGATTCATCGCCAAGCCCGACTGGGGCGTGGTCATGCAGCAGACCGTAACCCCGCAGTTCGAGTTTTCCCTGCCGTATGCCGTCATGCTGGTCGGGCTGGTCGGGACGACGATCGCACCCTGGATGCAGTTTTATCTGCAGTCCTCGATCGTCGAGAAAGGGATCGCGGTCGAAGATTATAAACATGTCCGCCTGGATGTCATCGGCGGATGCGTGATCGCGCCGCTGATTGCTTTTTTTATCATGGTGGCCTGCGGGGCGACCCTGTTTCAGGAAGGCGTTCATATCGAAACCGTCAAAGATGCGGCCTTGGCCCTGCGGCCTTTGGCCGGACATTATGCCACGTTTCTTTTCGCGATCGGCTTGTTCAATGCCTCGATCTTTGCGGCCTCGATCCTCCCGTTGACCACGGCGTATTGTATCTGCGAGGGCATGGGCTGGGACGCGGGCCTGGACCGCAGGTTCGAAGAGGCGCCCGAGTTTTTCAGCCTGTACGCACTCATCATTATCATCGGGGCCGGCGTTGTCCTGATCCCCAAATTCCCGCTGCTGTGGATCCTCTATTTTTCCCAGGTCGGTAACGGTATCCTGCTGCCTTTCATCCTTATCTTTATGCTGATCCTGATCAACAATAAGGATATCATGGGGGAATTCACCAACGGCAGGGTCTTTAACGCGATTGCCGTCGTTACCATCGCCGTGGTGATCCTGCTGACATTGCTGATGGTCTTTTTTACCCTCTGCTGCCCGGCCTGATCCAGACGACAAATTCAAGATAATCACCAAAAATCTTGACAAGCATTTTTACATATGTTAAATAAAAAAATGAATTTAGTGTAATACGGAATTTATCATGGGAGAACGTGTTCATAAAATGCGGCCGGAACGGATGTCGATCATTTACTGGGTCTTTTATTTTGATCCGGCTAGTTAAAGGAGAAATCCAATAATTATTATCATTTTATAAGCGGGGACCTTTTGATGTGCGGATAAAGGTCCCTGTTTTTTATGGAGGACGAGAGGGGTTTTATGAGAGTCGGATTGACGTATGATTTAAGAGAAGACTGGGTGTGGAAAGATTCGGACCCGAAGGACGCCAACGCCGAATTCGACAAGCCCGCAACCATCGAACAATTGACAACGGCCCTTGCCTCCGAGGGCCATGACGTGGTCCCCATCGGGAATGTGCACAGCCTGATACGGAAATTGCCTGATCTGGATGTGGACATCGTCTTTAATATCTGCGAGGGACTGCGGGGGCGCAACCGCGAAAGCCAAGTTCCCATTCTGCTGGAGATGAACGATGTCCCCTACGTTGGTTCGGACGCCCTCACCTTGGGCCTGACATTAGACAAAAGTCTGGCCAAAAAATGTTTCCGGGCCGATCGTATTCCTACCCCGCGTTTTTTTGTGGCCCGGCATGCCGATGATCTCGAGGGGTTGGACCGGATCGGTTTCCCGCTCATCGTCAAGACCTGCTATGAAGGCACGTCCAAAGGCCTGACCGATCAGTCGCGGGTCGACAATATAACACAGTTGAAACAGCAGGTCGACTTTATCACCCGGACCTATCAGCAGCCGGCCCTGGTCGAAGAGTTTATCCCGGGCATGGAATTTACCGTTGCGGTTCTGGGGAACGGCCCGTATGAGCCCATGCCGGTCGTTCAGGTCTGCATCGACGGCAAGGTTGATCTTGGTGATCTGTTTTATACATTCGATTACGTGACCTCGTCGAGCCTGCGTTATATCTGCCCGCCGAAGATCCCTGCCCAGTTGGATGAGGCGTTAAAGGATCTGGCGGTCAGGACGTGCCGTTCCGTCGGATGCCGAGATTTCGGCCGGGTGGACTTTCGCGTGGATGCCCGCATGCAGCCGCAGGTCCTTGAGATCAATCCGCTGCCCTGCCTGGGGCACGAAGACATATTTAATATTTTTCCCCAGGTCATCGGTTCGACCTATAACCGGACCATCAACCGTATCCTGCAGATCGCCGGCGAGCGCTGCGGATGGAACGGCGGGGCCGCCCGACGGCCGGCCTCGTTGGGTGCCAAGAATTGACTGCAATAAGAGGGGACATTTGCTCATGAATCCAGATCCGGCCGGGACATCATTGTTCGCTGCCAAAGAGCCGAAGCTTACCACCGGGGAGAACCGCCTCATGCAGCGGGTCATGGCCTTGTTTGAAGCCAGGGGGGGGATGGATTGGAGCGACTGGCGCTGGCAGCTGCGCAGCCGCATCAAGACCAAAGAGGATCTGGCGCGGCTGATCGAGCTGACCCCGGAAGAAGAAGAGGGCATCGACCGGCTGGGAGAGAAAATGAATATGGCGATCACGCCGTATTTCGCCAGTCTCATGGACCCGGATGATCCCGGCTGTCCGATTCGCCGGCAATGCGTGCCGACCGTCCAGGAATGCGAAGTCTCCAATGAGGAACTTATTGATCCCTGCGGCGAGGAAAAGTATTCCCCGGTCCACGGTCTGGTCCATCGTTATCCGGACCGGGTCCTTTTTTTGGTCAGCGAGATGTGCGCCATGCATTGCCGTTACTGCACCCGTTCGCGTATGGTCGGCGACGGCCGGCACACACTGAACACCACCACGTATGACGAGGCCCTGGGATACATCCGATCCCATCCCGAGATCCGGGATGTCCTGATCTCAGGCGGAGATCCGCTGTTGCTGCCGGATATCCTCTTGGAGCATATCATTCGCGAGATCCGCGCGATCGGGCATGTGGAGTTTATCCGCATCGGGACGCGCTGTCCGGCCTCTTTGCCGCAACGCATCACGCCTAAGTTCGTTCGGATGCTGCAGAGATATCAGCCGATCTGGATGAGCCTGCATTTCAGCCACCCCCGCGAGATCACCCCCTACACCCGGATGGCCTGCTCTTTGCTGGCGGACCACGGGATTCCGCTGGGCAGCCAAACCGTTTTGCTGCGCGGCATCAATGATTCTCCGGGGGTCATGAAGAAACTCATGCATGAACTTTTAAAGATCCGCGTGCG
>CAZBSU010000024.1:10173-13915 GCA_964494745.1 uncultured Planctomycetales bacterium
GTATTATATTTATCAATGCGATCCGGTCGTGGGGTCGCGCCATTTCCGCACTTCGTTGGCGGCCGGGATCCGAATCATGGAAAACCTGCGCGGCCATACGACCGGTTACGCCGTCCCGACTTATGTGGTTGACGCACCCGGCGGAGGCGGGAAGATTCCGATCTCCCCGGGCTACATCGTTTCCTCTCACGAAGGGCATTATATCCTCAGGAATTACAACGGCGAACAATACAGCCATCGCGATCCGCAGTAGTTTTTGCCTGCCCCAGTTTTATTTCATGACTTTTTATGCCTGGTCAGCCTGTCTATCCGTGCGGATTGACGCCGGGATGGCGGTGTGTTATGATACCTCCCCGGTTGGGGAGGGGGGGGCGCGTTAAGAGATTTTAGCTGCCATAACGCAAGCCCCTGTCCTGGTTTGATTTCTTGCTTTACAATTAAAGAAACTGTATTATAATGATTTTTTTTATCAATAGATTAATACTCTAAGGAGGCGGGTAAACAGTTATGCTCGAAGTTAAAGTCAACGATAGAAACAGTTTTGAAAAGGCCATGAAGATTTTCAAGAAGGTCTGCCAGAAGGAAGGTTTTCTGGTTGAGCTTAAGGAAAGGCGTTATTATTCCAAGCCTTCAGAAAAAAAACGCCGCAAAAGAGGTTGAACGGCGTTCCTGATTTTTCCTCCGACATTTCACGGCACATAGATCGGGCTGACTCAGCCGGCCCGTCTACGCATCAGCAGCAAACCCATGGTCAAGGTTCAGACAGCCCTTATCAGTGTTTATGACAAAACCGGATTGGTTGATTTTGCCCGGGGCCTGCAGGCCTTAGGCATCCGCATCCTTTCGACGGGCGGAACCGCCCGTCTCCTGGCCAATAATGGTATCAAGGTCACCGAGGTTTCCGAATACACCGGATTCCCCGAGATCTTGAACGGCCGCGTCAAGACTCTCCATCCCGCCATTCATGCCGGTCTTTTGGCCGTTCGCGGCAATAAAAAGCATACTGCTGAAATGGACAAGAACAAACTCGGCCTGATTGATATGGTTGTGGTGAATCTGTATCCATTTGAAAAGGTTATCCAGAAAAAGAACACGACCCTGGATGAGGCCTTGGAAAATATTGATATCGGCGGTCCGACGATGTTGCGTGCCGCGGCCAAGAATTATAAGAATGTCGCCGTCCTCTGTCATCCGGCACGCTATAAAGCGGTCTTGTCCGAACTTCGTGACAACGGCGGGATTCTGGCTGACACGGTCCTGGCCCGGCTGGCGGTCGAGGTCTTTCAGACCACGGGCCGTTATGACCGCATCATCCATGATTTTCTGAATAACCGTCTCCAGGGAGGGGGATTTGCCAGTCTGCCCCGGGACCTGTCCCTGCGTTACACCAAAGCGCGGGATCTTCGTTACGGCGAGAACCCCCATCAGGCCGGGGCCTTTTACCGCCAGGATGGCCAGGAGGGAGGATTGAATGCCCTGCGCCAGCTGCACGGCAAAGAATTGTCGTTTAATAATTTGCTCGATATCAATGCGGCGTTGAATATGGTCTGCGACCTGCAGCAGCCTGCGGCCGTTATCGTCAAGCATAATAATCCGACCGGGATCGCCCAGGCGCCGCGGATTGATCTGGCTTATCTGCAGGCTTGGAAATGCGATCCGGTTTCGGCCTTCGGCGGTATTATCGGTTTGAACCGCAAGGTCAACAGCGCCACCGCCCGCGCCATCGCCCAAAGCGGTTTTATGGAATGTGTTGCGGCCCCGGCTTTTGACAAGGGCGCTTTTCAAATTTTGTCTAAGAAGAAAAATCTGCGCATCCTGGAGATCGCGTTCAAGGAATTCACCGCCGGGCGCCGGGAATTCGATCTCAAACAGGTTGAGGGCGGCCTGCTTCTTCAGGACCGTGACCGCCGCAGCCTGGCTCCGCAGGATTGCCGCGTCGTAACCCGCAAACGCCCGACCGCCAAACAAATGGAATCCCTGCTTTTCGGCTGGGAGGTGATCAAGCACGTCAGGTCCAATGCCGTGATCTTGGTCAAAGGGCAGCGCACCGTCGGCATCGGCTGCGGCCAGACCAGCCGGGTCGAGAGCACGCAATTGGCGATCAAGAAGGCCGGCCGGGACGCCCGCCATGCCTTGCTGATTTCGGACGCCTTTCTCCCGAAGACCGATAATGTTTTTTTTGCGGCCCATGCCGGGATCAAGGCCATTATCCAGCCCGGGGGATCCATTGCCGACGGTGATGTGATCCGCGCGGCCGACAAGGCCGGGATGGCCATGGTGATGACGGGCGCCCGGCATTTTAAACACTGACCCCGCCTTTTATGCCGCCACTCGCATGCCAGCCGTATATCGATTCATTCATCAATTATGAAATACGCACGGGTATCGATCCTCAGAAGGTTTTTAAGGCCGAGCGTGTCCGCGCCTTTCTGCGTGCGCTCGGCGATCCCCAAAGAAAATTAACCTGCCTGCATATTGCCGGGACCAAAGGTAAGGGCTCGACAGCGGTTTTTTTGGCCCATATTCTGCGCCGGGCCGGGTTTCGGACCGGGTTGTACACCTCCCCGCATTTGTATTACCTTAATGAACGGATCCGTCTGTTGGCGCCTGTGCCGGCGGCACGGGAGGAAAGAGGGCTTTTTCCGGATGAGATCAGTGACCGGGAATTCGAGGGGTTGCTCTCGCAAATAAAACCGGTCGCGGAGGGATTCCGCCGACATCCGGATTACGGCGAGCTGACGTATTTCGAACTGCTGACCGCCTTGGCCTTCTGTTTTTTTGCCGAAGCAAAGGCGGATCTGGTCGTCCTGGAAACCGGCATGGGAGGACGCCTGGATGCCAGCAATGTCATTGATCCTTTGGCCTGCGGATTGACCGCCATCGGACTGGATCATACCGCGCAGCTGGGAACGACGGTCGAACAGATCGCTCGCGAGAAGGTCGCCATCGTTAAGCCCGGGAAGCCCGTTGTTATTGCGCCGCAGAGACCCGAAGTGAGCCGGGTAATTGATGCTTATTGCCGTCAGGCCGGTTGCCCGGCCGTGTGGGTCGGGAAAGACATCCTTGTTGAATCGCATCGGACCGGCCTTGACGGGCAATCCTTCCTCGTGCGTGCGGCCCAGCGGCAGTATGATCTTTCGACGCGCCTGAGGGGATCATTTCAGTTGAATAATGCCGCCACGGCGGTAGGCCTGGCCGGAATCGTGAGAGATAAAGGGTATGCGGTGCCCGCCTCGGCCGTGGCCGCCGGCATTGCCGAAACCTTCTGGCCGGTGCGGTTTGAGGTGATTTCGCAGCAGCCCGCCGTTGTCCTGGATGCGGCCCATAACCCTGATTCGATCAAAGCTCTGGTCGATAATATTCAGTGCTATTTCCCCGGGGGCAAGAAGATCGTTGTGCTGGGGCTTTCTCGGGATAAAGATATTCCCGGCATCGGCCGGATTATCCAGGCGTTTGCCGGGGATATTATCCCGGTCAGGGCCGATCACCCGCGGGCCTATGATTTTTCTGATCCGGTCCTTAACGGCGTTTTGAAAATTCAGCCCGGTGATGTGCGTGATGCCCGTCAGGGGCTCCTTGATGCCATGGGCCGTGCCCGCTCCGACGATGTGGTCGTGGTGACGGGTTCGATTTTTATTGCGGCCGAAGCGCGGGCTTTCTTGAAAAAGTCCTTGAAAATAAGCAATACGACACGGCTTGCATCATAACCTTAATAAGATGTTTGCGCGTGATAGCTGATCCT
>CAZBSU010000025.1:0-13649 GCA_964494745.1 uncultured Planctomycetales bacterium
GCTAACTTTGCCCCAATTCATGCATAATCTGCTTACCTCACAAAAATCAATTTCACCCGACAAAAATTTGCTTCGATGCTAGGATAAAATCCATGTCCCTTTCGGAATGGCAGGCGCGTGCCCCATCCCCGATCATTTAGCCTGCCAAAAAACAAAATCACAGCAAAGGAGGACTTGATGGAGGAGACACTGCAAAAGGTTTACGGTTACATCGCCCAGTATGGTCTGAATATTTTGGCGGCCATCCTTATTTTTCTCATTGGTAAATGGCTGGCGCGGGTCTTGTCGAATTTGCTCGAGAAAGTGATGATAAAGGCCAATGTTGAAAAAACTCTAGCCTCCTTTAGTAAAAATATGTCTTATGCTGGTCTGCTGGTCTTTGTGGGTATAGCCGCCCTCGGTAACTTGGGCATTCAGACCACGTCCATCATTGCCGTATTAGGCGCCGCCGGCCTGGCCGTCGGCCTGGCCCTGCAGGGATCCCTGTCCAATTTCGCGGCCGGTGTGCTGCTGATCCTCTTCAAGCCGTTCAAGGTCGGCGATTTTATCTCCGCCGCCGGGACCGTCGGCACGGTCAAGGATATCCAGATCTTCTGCACCGTGCTGGATCATTTCGACAACCGCCGGATTATTGTCCCGAATGCGAAGATCACCGCTGATAACATCACCAATTTCAGCGCGATCGACAAAAGACGGGTCGATCTGGTTTTCGGGATATCCTACACCGATGACATCAAGACCGCCAAAGAGGCCCTGCAAAGGGTGATCGAGGCCGATCCGCGGATATTAAAAGACCCTAAGACCGTGATCGCGGTCTCGGAACTGGGTGACAGCAGTGTCAATCTGGTCTGCCGCCCATGGGTCAAACCGTCGGATTACTGGGATGTCACCTTTGATACGCTCGAAAAGGGGAAACTCGAATTGGAGAAAAACGGGATCACGATTCCTTTCCCGCAGCAGGATGTCCATTTTTACAAAGAGAAAGAATGAACGCCTTCAACGGTCATCGGCTTTATTATTTTTTATCTTGTGGCGGGTTTTATCATCCTTCCGCTGGCCGCGGTCCTGATCGTTCCCTGGCAGGGAAGCAAAATCTTGAAAACGCCGGTCAAGGTCGGACCGGTCTTTATGAACCCGCTAACCCTGCAATTATGGATCAACGGCCTGCGCATTCTCGATCAGGATCACGACCCTGTCGTCGGCTTTAAAAAACTCGCTCTCGATATCAGCTTTACAGATCTTCTTAAGAAGAACTACCGGGTCGAATTGATACAACTCGAGGATCTGGACGTCCGGGTCGTGCTGCTGCCAAATGGCGGCATGAACCTTTTATCCTTACGGCCTGCTCAAACCCAGGGAGATCCGGATACGAAAGATGAACCCGGATCAACCGAGGCCCAGGAGACAGAGGATCTGGGCCCGCCACCGCCCCCAATCATTATCGATAAGATCGCCCTGCGTCAGGGACGGGTGCGGTTTGAAGATCAAAGCGTGGAGCCTGCCTTTGCAACGGGCCTGAATGATATAACCATCGATGTGACCGGTTTCTCGACCCAGCCTGAATCAGAAACCCATGTCACCTTTAACGCCGCTTTGGACCGGCCCGGAATCATTTATGTCGAGGCGAGACTAAAACCGTTACAACAACCACTCCAGGCCGAAACGGCTATCAATCTCAACAATTACGCACTAAAGGTATTAACACCTTACATCGGCAAATACACCGGCCGGGAATTGGCCGACGGCAAATTGGATCTGAAACTGACCTACCGCATCGGCGACAATCAGCTGACGGCCGAGCATAAATTGCTTATTCAGCATTTCGAATTCGGGCAAAAGGTCCAAAGTCCGGACGCCCTGCCGCTGCCCTTCGGCCTGGCCGTGGCCCTGCTGGAAGATCCCGAAGGAAAAATCAATATCTCCTTGCCGGTCAAAGGTGATTTACACGACCCGCAGTTTGAATATCTGCCGCTGCTGGACCAGGGCTTGCGTAATTTCTTTGTAAAACTCGTTACCAAGCCTTTTTCCGTTATGGCGTCGCTGATAGGAGGGGGGGGGAGACGGGCACCGAAGAACTGGGGACCATCCGTTTCGGTCCCGGCCAAACGGCCTTAAAGGCAGAAGAAAAAAAGAAACTCAAAAGTCTCATCAAGGGCTTAAACCAGCGCCCACGCTTGCGGCTCGAGATCAACGGCAGCTACGATCCTGAAATCGACGGGAAGGCCATACAGGCCGATATCTTCGACCGGGATTTTACCCAATTGAGAAAAGAGTCGACTTCGCCTGATACGGATGTCTACCAGCTTTTGTATCAGCGCCGTTTTGGTATTCGTGAACTTTGGCAACTGTCAAAGGAATATTATAAGGAGGAAATAGGGGACTACGAACATAAAAAGCTGAATCAGGAGATCAAACGCCGGCTGATCGAATATGCCCCGCCTGACGGAATCACATAATTTCCGCTTTCCACTAAAGACAAAACGTTTGTTCTGGATTTTTCCCCTAAAAACGGTAAAATAAAAAACAAAGATCATCCCGGCATCATTAATGCTTAGGCCCAGATGCTTTCCACATCCCTTTCTGTAATCTTAAATAAAAGTTTTGAACGCACCGGCAAAATCCTCTTCAAACCGTTTGTCCTCAAAAAATGGCTGTTCTTATTTCTGATCGCCTTCTTATCCGGTAATCTCGGCGGCGGTTGCGGCAACGGCAATGGCGGCTCCTGGAACCGGCAGGAAAAGAAGGCCGAGGCCACCCCCAGCCATATCCGGGCCGCGCTTCCCGATCAAGATGACCCTGCCGCGACGCAACCGGCACTGTCGTCCACGTCATCTTTATCCGACGAATCGTGGGGCACCTCTGTGCGGCCATCTCCTGAACCCGAACCAAATCCTTTTAAAGATTGGCGTGATTGGCCGACCTGGGCATGGGTGCTCATTTTAAGCGGGATCTTTTTTGCCCTAGCCTTTATTATTCTCATGTCCTGGCTGGCCGCACGGTTCCAGTTTGTCTGGTTCCACGCCATCGTGAATGATGACGCCTCGGTCATCAAACCCTTTGAAGCCTATGAACGCCCGGGGAACTCCCTGTTTAAACTGAATATCACGCTTTTGACTTTCTCATTGCTCATCCTAGCCGCCTTAGGGGCCTGGCTCTTCTTGCCTTTATCCGCCCACGGCGTTTTTGAAAATCCCGACAACCTCTCTTTCCTGGGATACGCCAAGATCGTGGCCCCGCCGATTTTGACCTTTATTCTCCTGGTTATTCTGGGCGGGATCTTCACGCATCTGGTCTCGCAATTCGTTGTCCCTATTATGGCCATGGACCAGTGCTCATTTTTGACCGCCTGGCGGAAATTCGCAGATATCTACCGCCGCCACACCGGGGATATCTGGATCTATCTGATCACAAGATTCGGACTGGGGATTGCCGGAGGGATCATGATCTTTATCGCGGCCTTCATGATTATCATCGTCGTAGGCCTGGCCGTGGCCCTTCTCGGCGGCGGCCTGTATCTGGTCCTGGGAGTATGGCTGAAACAAAAAATTCTGCTCGCGATACTGGCCATCGTCTTGGGAATCCCTTTGCTCGCGGCCCTTATCCTTCTGCTGAGCATCACCGAATTACCGGTGGCCGTGTTCTTCAGGAATTTTTCATTATATTATCTGTCCGCCCTTGATGGCGGCTACCAACCTTTGGCTCTGCCTGAACCGGAGGGACCCGCATAAACAAACGTCACCGGGTACGCTTACCCGGTCCCATGGCAACCCCAAGAAAGGAGCCGGCATGTCCGAACAACAGAAAAAACCTTAGGCCTGGCCGTCGCCAGCCTTATCTGCGGGTTATTGTTCATCTTCCCGCTGCTGGGGCTGATCTTCAGCGTTCTGGCGATCATCTTCGGTATCATCTCTCTGGTCAAGATATCCAATAACAAAGAAACCCTCAAAGGCAAAGGCCTGGCCATTGCCGGCATCTCTCTGGGGGCTTTCGGTATCATCCTGGTCCCAATCTTTGCCATATTGGCCGCGATCGCCATTCCCCATCTTATGCGGGCCAAATTGAGCGCCAATGACGCCCTGGCCAAAAGCACGCTGCGGGTCATGGCCACGGCCTCCGAGACCTATGCCGCGGACCATAAGGGGGCTTTCCCGCAGGACGCCTCCGACCTGCTCACCGGTAATCCGCCCTATCTGACCACGGCATATTGCGGCCAAGAGATTTCGGGATTTGTCTATAGCTGCTCCTTCAGCCCTTCGGGTTACCCCTTCGAGACCGAACCGGTTCAGTGGGGAGGATCCGGAAGCACATCCTTTATGATCACGACCGGCGGGGTGATGACACCCCCGGCCCAGACTCAGGCCGCCGGTTATTAATCGCTATTTTTACTTAAAAATTTCGGGCCGTCGGATATTCTGAAAAGAAAAGTGGCCGGCTGGCCTGACAAAAAGGAGAGAGGGTTAACTATCCAGGAATAAAAATATTCGTGACCGTCGTCATACAAAAAGGGCAGCCCTCAAAAGAAGGTTGCCCTTTTTGTATTCAAAAATAAACGGCTCTATTCCGCTTCGAAAACGGCCCGAAGTTGATCCTGATACTTTTTAAGCAGGACCTTTTCCTCGGCTGAAACGGCCTTGAACTGAGGCAGATTGCTGAACATGCCGCCCATGGCGCCCATATCAGCGTCTTCCATTTGCAGGGCCGCGAATCCCATTGAGACCTTCTGCGCGATCAGGGGGAATTCCTGCATGCTCATCCCGTGTTTGGTTAACAAGGCCTCCAGTTCGGTCCAAAGCTTGGAGGCGGCCGGGACCGATTCCTCGGGGGCGATATTCTCCCCGTGTTTCTCGATGATCGCGCGGTATTCCGGCAGGATCTCGATAAACTTCTGGACATTCTGGTCGGTCAAAACCGGCAGGCCGTCCGCGGCCATGACATTCGTCACCAGGGCCAGCGCGAGGCCAAAGGTTGTCAGCAAAGTCCGCATGCAATGCTCCTTGTGATGGGTTAATAAACGATAGCGAATATAATATCATCAAGCCCGTCATTTTTCAATTCTTTCCCGTTGGTTGGTCGCGAAAAGGACTTGAAGGTCTGGCGCGGGTATGATACATTAAAAGTCCTTATCTGGCCCGTCCAACGGCCAGGAACCTTGCCAAGGAGCCTGCGTGAAGAAAGCGATTTGTCTTTTACTGCTGCTTATGATCCCCGTGGTCGGCCGCGCCGAGCCGAACCGCGCCTTCCTTAAAAACGGCCAGATCAGAGTTCAAACCAATGCGGAAATCCGTGATCTGGACTATTCGCAAGACAAGAAATATACCCCAAGCTTTGATCTGGAACGCTGGGCCGTTCTGGAAAAATCCGACCCGGTCCAGGAAGCCCTTAAGGTTTATGAAAAAAAATCCCGCCCGCTCTTCACCAGGCGTTTCTGGATTATCGATAAAAACGACCAGACCCGCAAGGTTGTCGTTGAGTACACATCCCATGACCGGCAACAGCAGATCATTTTCTCCCCGGACGAAAAATATGTCTACTACGTCAAGGATCCCCTTGACGGCCCGGGACTGCTGACCGGCGTCAACCTGTTGACCGGCAAACCCTTTGTCATAACCCCGGCGCATTCCTTTTTCCTGAGCACTTGCCCGGACCAGAAAAGTTATGTCGTCGTTAAAGGCGTGTCCTCGGCTGATGGCAACCGTTATATGGTCTACACGCAAGACGGCAAACTGACGAACACCGTCGTCTATCAGGGGGCGCCGGGAACCATCAGCCAGGCCATTTGTCAATAAACGGATCAAAACTTATATTAATTTTTTGAAGGAGGAGGGACGCATGAAAAGGTTTATTCTGGGGGGGATCGTTATCCTGAGTCTGGCTATGCTCGAACCGGCTGAAGCAGCCAAGGCCCTTAAGAAAACTGTCGCTGTTTTTGATTTTCAGAACGATTCGGGATATACAAGCTATGGGAAACTTGGGCAGGACCTCTCGATGCAGCTTTCCGACGCCTTGGTTCAAAGCGGGCAATTCATCGTTCTTTCGCGCAAGGACCTGGACGTGGTCATGGCGGAGCAGGATCTGGCCGCCAGTGACCGGTTCGCCAAGTCCAAGACCGCCCAGACCGGGAAGATCATCCCGGCTCAGATCCTTATCAAAGGCCGCATCACCGAGTTTGAGGAAAAAACCTCGGGCGGGGGCCAGGGCGTATCCTTCAAGGGCTTCAGCATCGGCGGCAAAAAATCATCGGCCCACATGGCGGTCATTATTCAGCTTGTCGATTCGACCACCGGAGAGATCATCGATTCCAAACGAGTGGACGGCGAGGCCAAGTCCGGCGGCCTTTCGGTCGGATACAGCGGATCAATTGACATCAATTCTTCCAATTTCAAAAAGACTCCGCTGGGCGAAGCCGTTCAGATGGTTATCGACCGCGCGGTCGTCTATGTCGCGGGCAAGGCCGCAGACGTCCCCTGGGAAGGCAAGGTGGTCACGGTTAAGGACGGGCTGGTGTTTGTTAATTCGGGCGCGAATGCGGGTATGACTGAAGGCAAGATGCTCTCGATTCTGCGCGAAGGCGAGGCCCTGATCGATCCGGATACCGGCATCAACCTGGGCAGCGATGCGACCGAGATCGCCCGGGTCGAGATCTCGGACGTCCAGGAGAAATTTTCCAAGGCCAAGATCGTCAGCGGCGCGGCCGAAGAAATCCAGGCCGGGGATCTGGTTAAAGAATAATTTCTTCCGACATCGGAGTTACAAAAAATGAACTGGGAAAAAGCAATAATTTCCTTTTTCATATTATTTATTTTATCTGTTTCCACGGTAACCGGGTTCAACGTGTTTATGCGAAGACAAATGAATATATGGGGTCGAACGAACATGGAACTCGGGATATTCCCCAAAGGCATGGTTCTCGTGCATAATGGTTTTACTAAATACATATTATTTGTTATTCCTGTATTGTTTGTGATCTGTCTTGTCTTTTCATTATGTATTTCTCGAAAGGAAAACAAATGAATAAATATCTTCTCCTGAGCGTTCTCGCAGCCGGGTTGTTTTTGGCCGGGTGCGAAACCGTGCATGACACCACCGAGGCGGCCGGGACCTACGTCGGCAAGGGCATGCACGCGGCCGGCGGCCTGACCGAAGGCGCGGCCGAAGGCTATGTGGGCACGACCCCGACCGACGAGGAAAATCCTTTCAGCCGCTAATCCTCCATGAGCAGGGCCCCCGAGAGCAAAAAAGCGGATCCAGCCTTTACCTTGATGGAGATGGTCATGGTGCTGGTCGTGGTCGGCCTGCTGGTTTCCATCGTTGTGCCGCGTTTTACCGAGATCCGCGAAGACGCCAAGGAATTTCATTATGTCAATGTCCTAAAACGCACGGCCGCATCCATGAAATTATACACCAAAAACTACGGCGAATATCCTTCTGACTTTTCTCAACTCATTCCCAATTATCTCAATCAAAACATCTGTGGTTCCAGCGGGGGGTCACATGATTTTTTGCGACCCTGACCCTGACGGTTATATGATATCGGCCTGACCGGAGCACGGCAGTTTCTGCCCGACCTGGACCGTCGAGACCGGGGGCTTTCTTTGGCAGAGCCCCTGTTTCTGAAACTTCTTTTTTTCGTCAAATGGCACGGTCCGATGACCTTATGATTTTTTTATTGACAACGCGAGGAAAAACCATCATACTTATGCTTGAGTAAATAAGGGAAAAGGAATCTTGAATCGCAAGGTTGAAGGTGACTGGCCTTGCGGTTTTTTTTGAGGACCTGCCGTTATTTGCTTAATAATTAAAAAAGGAGGTAGTAAGTAATGGCACGAGGAACAGTAAAGTGGTTCAACAACCAAAAAGGTTACGGCTTTATTTCACCGGAATCCGGTTCGGATGTGTTTGTTCATCACAGCGAGATTCAGGGTGACGGGTACAAGTCTCTGGACGAAGGCCAGACGGTCGAGTTCGAGATCGCCCAAGGCCCCAAAGGCGAACAAGCCAAGAATGTCGTAAAGGTTTAATCACCCCAAAGACGCACCTTAAGGTCCGGCTGACAAAGCCGGACCTTTTTTATGTCTGACAAAAGTTGACACCTTTTTCCGCCCTTCGATAGAAAAGCGTTTTTTTGTATTCCTAACCCTCAGGGCGCGGACAGACAAAATCGCCCCCCTATGATAAATACCGCAAATATGTGCTGGAATCGAAAGTAAAGCGGGGTAAAATATAAATGATAACCGCTTTCGACCCAGCCTAAGCTAGCCGGGGCCATGAGGGGCTCTGGTTGGTGATATTACGTACATTATATGCCTAGCGGGAAAAATGCGGAAACCCAGGGGTGAAAAATGAATCAAAAGAATCCATTTCATTTTTCCGTATTGAATTTCTGCCCCCAGCTCATTATTTTCCTTTGGTTTGTCCCGAGTATCTGTTTGACGGGGGTTATCAATCTGCTGTCGGGCCGGGAGGTTGCCGTGACAATCGGACTAGGCAGCCTGCTCATAACATTCATTGTCTTTTGCATCTGGATTGCCCGCCAGGCCCATGGGTTTTATTTATCCGCTGATCATCCTTTCATCCGAATCATCACCCTTATCTTGGCCCATTCCTTAATGGTCTTCCCGGTATTCTTCCTGCTCGCGGCCGCGCTCGGCGGGGCCTCCATGGCCGCGGTTGACGCCGGGGCCACGGGAGCCCTGGTCCGATACGGGCAATATATCCTGGCCGCCAATATCGGGACCTTTTTCACCCAAATCCTGATTATCCCCTGGAGCATTCTCTGTGTGCTTGCACTACAAAAAATCGCGAAATAAACACCTTCCCATCGCTCAGTGTTTATGAAACCGTATCCTCTCCTAAAAATAAACAGGATTTATCCAATCTGTATCGAATGGGGCCTTTTAACATACGGGTAAATAATCCATTTCTCCGCACTCCGAGATGAACGAATCATCAAATACATACATCAAAGGCAGGATCAAATCCTCTTTCCGGTCCCAAGTAATAGTGAGGGTATGTTTCCCCCTCTTGCTGGCGATGAGCTTTCCTCCCGACATCAATGCCGAGGACACCAAGATCACCCCATGTATTTGGAAAGATTGCCGCGCCGGCGCGGTCAGTATCTCCCTGGATGACACCCAGATATCCTGTCTGCGGCCGTTGGCCCGGCATCATTTCAAGGCCACCTACTATGTCAGCCGCTTCGGCATCATCGAAACAAGAGAGAGGCAAAAATGGCGATATCAAATTCTCAAAGGGGTTTATCAGGCCGGCAACGAGGTTGGCGGACACTCATACAGCCATCCCTGCCTTCCTGTTTCCGCGGCCAAAATGCGTCAAGAATTTCTTTTAAGTATGCTTTACCTGCGTGATATGGTCGGCGTCCCGATGGATGGTATCATCACGATGTCCTGGCCATGCGGGTTTGTCCAACACAAAGAGATCGCGGCTGAATATTTTCTGGCGGCAAGGGGGTATTGCCTCAACCAGTTAGAAGACCCCACACCGCAGGATTTCATGAACTTAAAATCATTCAATTCGCCCGAACACAACCTCTCGGTCAAAAGACCTAATCTGAAACGCGCGGTCCTGCAGGCCGAACAAGAAGGAAAATGGGCGATCCTGGTCTTTCATTACACCTGCAATCTGTTTAACGTCATCGATTTTGCCGCGACCCGGGATGTCTGGGTCGCCCCCGTCGGCACGGTCATCAAATACATCCTGCAGCGCAACAGCCTGTACATTAGCGATTGTCAGGAAACGAAAGAGGGCCTAATCTTTACCGTCAGCCGCCCTCCAGCCCGTTCTACTCCTATACGTCAATTCGAGCTCGCTTTTAACAAATCGGACGTCGTCACCCTTAAAATCGATATCGGTGATGCGCAAACCGTCCGCGCGGTGCGGAGCGGCCATGAAAATATCCCTTACCAGTCCCTCCATCAAGGCCGCCGTCATATCCTCTTAATCAATGTCTTTGTCCCGAGTACAGGGGAGAAACGGATCGAGATCGATTACGCTCGTCAGCCCTTTAGCAAAGCATCAAAAATCAACGCCGGCCCATCCGAACTATCATCAAACACCTTTTCAAATCAACCGCTTTGATACAAGCTATCTTCGCGAGATCGGAGGCTGCCATCACGACCGACCAGGATCTTTGAAACCGTGTTGCTTCCCAGGCCGACAAACATTTTTCTGCATATGCAACTAACAAGCGCCCGTTTCCGTTTCTACGGGACACTGAACGATTTTCTGACGATCCCAATCAAAAACCGGACCTTCTCCCATACGGTCAAAGGCCGGCCGTCGGTCAAGGACACCCTGGAGGCCTTGGGAATCCCGCATCCGGAGATCGACGGGATCATCGTCAACGGCCGTGAGAAGGACTTTGCCTATCAGCTTAACGATGGCGACGAGATCCGGATCTATCCCTGGCGTTATTCCGGCAAGATCCAGTGGCGACGGCATCTGATCCCCAAGACCCCGCGACCGGCACGGTTCGTCTGCGATTCGCACCTGGGCAAACTTGTGCGTCACCTCAGGCTCCTGGGGTTCGACTCGGTCTACCGAACGGTCTTCCCCGACCAGGAGATCATCCGCATCGGCGTTGCAGAAAATCGCATCATTCTGACTCGGGACAAGGGGATATTAAAAAACAAAGCCGTCCGCCACGGTTACTGGCTGCGCTCGGTCCATCCGCCAAAACGCCTGAAGGAAGTGGTGACACGTTTCCAATTATCGTCTAAAATAAAACCGTTTACTTTATGCCTGGAATGCAATGGCCGGATCAGGCGCATTGCCAAGAATCTTGTCCGGGACCGATTGCCGCCTCTGGTGCGACAGTATTACCGCCAATTTTATATATGTGACCGCTGCCGGAAGATCTACTGGAAAGGGTCGCACCATCATAAGCTGATGCGCGTTATCCATGCCGCGCAAAAAACGCATGGATTATCATCGAATACACGGAGGCCTTGATGTTCGAAAAACTCGGTTTCTTTTCCGCCATTGTCTTGCCCTTATGGAACATCCCGTTGATGGTCCGTATTATCCAGCGGCGGTCCTCCCAGGACATCAGTCTGTGGTGGCTGCTGGGGGTATGGATCTGCATCCTGCTGATGTTCCCGGCCGGGGTGAGATCCGCTGATCCGATCTGGCGGACGTTTACCTATACCAATACGTTCCTTTTTACCGGCGTGGTCCTTGTGGCCCTCAAATACCGACGGTCCGGACGTCAGGACCGCTAACACCTTTTCCGACATGCCGATTTAGGTTATGCTCAACACCCTTGAACAAGCCATTGATAAAGCCGTTCTCGCTCTTGAAAAGGCACGCGACATCCTGTTCATTACCGGCGCGGGCATCTCGGCCGACTCAGGCCTGCCGACTTACCGCGGCATCGGCGGGTTGTATGATAATGCCGATCCGGAAGAAGGACTTCCGATCGAGATGGTCCTGGCCGGTGAGACACTGACCACCCGGCCCGAGATCACCTGGAAATATCTGGCCCAAATCGAAGGGACGTGCCGAGCGGCAACCTTTAACCAGGCGCATCGCATCATTGCCGAAATGGAAGGCCTGTTCCGCAGGGTGCGGGTCCTGACCCAAAATATAGACGGGTTTCATGCAGCGGCCGGATCCCGCAACATTATCGAGATCCACGGGAACTTTCACGACCTCAGATGCACTCAGTGTGACTGGCGCGAAACCGTCCGCGATTACGGCGGGCTGACGATCCCGCCGCACTGCCCGGCGTGCGGGAATATCGTCCGGCCGGATGTGATCTTTTTCGGTGAGATGCTGGAGCTGGCCAAAGTTCAGACCTTCCTGGACGAATTGCGACAGGGCTTTGATGTCTATTGTTGGATCGGGACCACCGGGGTTTTTCCTTATGTCCAGCAGCCGGTCTTCGACGCGCAAACCGCGAACCGCACCGCGATCGAGATCAATCCGTCCCCAACAGTCCTGTCGTCTCAAATGGATATCCGTATCCCCCTCGGGGCATCGCAGGCCCTGCAAAGAATATGGCAAAGACTGGCCAGACGGCATGAACGAACCCAATAATCTCTATGATATCGCCATTGTCGGCGCCGGCCCGGCCGGCAGCACGGCGGCGTATTATCTGGGGCAAAATCCCAAGCTTAAGGTCCGAATCTTGGACCGGTCCGACTTTCCCCGATACAAATGCTGCGCCGGCGGCCTTTTTCTCGTCGATGATTGGAGTGCCGAGTTCGAGAACTTCCGCGACATCCGCGATCAGGTCAACCGCTGCAAATGCAACCATTTCGACTTTTACTGCAACACGGCCTTTTTTTACAACACCGCCGACACCCATCCGTTCGATGTCGTCGACCGCAGCGATTTCGACGCGGCCCTGTTGGCCGCGGCCTGCCGCTGGCCAAATGTGCATTTTCGGCGGGCCCGGGTTACCGGCCTGGCTATCGATCGCCTTGAGAGAAACGATATCTATGTCCTGCAAACCGAAGATGGGATCCTCCACGCGCGGGCCGTGATCGGCGCTGACGGATTCCGGGGTATTATCAGCCGTTTTGTGGACAACCGACCGCTAAAAAAGAGCGATTACGGCATGTGTCTCCAACGGGACATCGTCTGCGATAAGATCCGTCCGGTTACGACCACCGTTTTTCTCAACTGGGAAGGCGAACTGGAATTCAGCTGGATATTCCCGAATGTCCGCGGTTATTCCGTTGGTCTGGGCATGATCGGCCGCACCCGCCGCCCGCTGCCGCGTATCCTGGATGATTTCCTGGCTTACGCTGTCCGTAAGCAATTGATACCTGACGGGTATCAGAAAAAAGGCCTTAAAGGCGCGCCTTGCCCGGTAACCATGACACGCCGCTTTGGTCGCGGCCGGGTCCTGTTATGCGGCGATTCACTCGGCGCGGTCCGGCAATTGACCGGGGAAGGAATTTATTACGCCATAAAGACCGGCAAGTTAGCAGCCCAATGCCTGCTGGACGGTGAGGCGGACCTTCTTGCTCGTTACCGTGCGGCCCTGCGCCCGGTCACGAAGCAGATCGTGCTGCGTCGTTTTTTACCGTTCGGCTCACTCCATAAGCTGATCCTGAAAATCTGTATCGGTATTTTTTCGCTCCGACTGCCGTTTCAAATGCATCAAAAAATACGCAAACGGATCATCAATAAATTTCACCGCATGGATTCTTTGCCTCGGTATTCTTCTTATCAACCGCAATAACAACCAAGAGGGAAAGGATGCCCATGAAATTCATAAAGACCGTCATGTATGCCGCGCTTATGTTCATTTGCGCAGAAACATGGGCCGGGGCGCAAATGCCAGCCAAGGTCCTTGTCGTGTATTATTCCCGAACCGGGAACACCCAAAAGGTCGCCGCGGCGCTGGCCGAAAGGTTTAACGCGGATATCGAGCGCCTCATCGACCGTAAAACGCGCACCGGCCCGATCGCCTTTGTGGCAGCCGGCAAGGACGCCCTGGCCGGCAATCTGACCGAGATCGAACCGCTCCAAAAAGATCCAGGCCATTACGACCTGATCCTGATCGGTACCCCGATCTGGTACAACCATATGACCCCGGCGGTTCGCACCTTTTTGACCGAATACGATCTATCCGGCAAAAAAATCGGCCTGTTCGCGACAACGAATCTCACCGGTGTCGAAAG
>CAZBSU010000026.1:0-13461 GCA_964494745.1 uncultured Planctomycetales bacterium
CGCCAATAGTCTTGGGGCGTATTGGGTCACGGCTTTGCCGCTTATGCTCGCTTTGGGTATGGCCGGGTTTAAACGAAAGGCGGGGCATTGGGCTACCTTGGTGCTGATGGGATGGTCGCTGATCATTACTTATTCGCGCGCGGCCTGGCTGTCGTTGATCTGTGGTTTGATGTTCTTTTTTGGGGCGGCCCGGAATAAAAAGATTGTTTTGGTTTTGACCTTTATGCTGGCGGTTATGTTTTTGGCCGTCACGCTTATCCCGGGGCCGTCCTTGGAAAAATTCCGGTTGGATCACGCCGATTTTCAAAATGCCCTTTCCTGGCGCCTGGGTTTATGGGAAGACACCCTGCTGATGATCCGGGATAGGCCCTGGTTCGGGCATGGGACGAATACTTTTATGCGTTTGTTTCAGGATTACCGCCGTAAGGCTTATGAGAATATGCCGGGATATGTTCCCCAGCCTTACAGCCCGACCTACGCGCATAATTGTTATCTGCAATTGGCCGCGGAAGTCGGCCTGTTAGGGCTGTTAAGTTTTTTGTGGATATTCTTTCGTTTTTACCGCTTTTCGTTTAAAATAATCCGCAATGGATTAATAAGCCAAAGTCATCCGATAATTATTTTTACGGGGTTGGTGGCTGGTGTCACCGGATTTTTAATTCATTCTTTTTTTGACACACATCTTTTCTCTTTGCGGCTATCCGTTTATTTCTGGATGATATGCGGTTTGGTTGTGGGTTTCAGTCGGGTATATATTTTGCAATCCGAGAATAATAAGGCAGGCCTTCATGCGTAAACAAAAGAAAGCTTTGATCACCGGGATCACCGGTCAGGACGGATCTTATTTAAGCGAATTATTGCTGGAAAAGGGATATATGGTCTACGGGCTGGTACGCCGCGCTAGCACGTTCAATACCGCCCGGCTGGAGCACATTTACCGTGATCCGCATGAAAAGGGTGTGCGCCTGCGGTTGATCTACGGGGACTTGAATGACGCCAGTTCACTAAACCAGATTATTAAGAAAATCAATCCGGATGAGATCTACAACCTGGGCGCCCAGAGCCATGTGCGGGTTAGCTTTGATATCCCCGAATACACGGCCGAGATCTCGGGGCTGGGAACGACTCGTCTGTTGGAGGCGATCCGTGAATCCGGCATCAAGACCAAGTTTTATCAGGCCTCGAGTTCCGAGATGTTCGGCAAGGTCCGGGAAATCCCCCAAAACGAGAAAACGCCTTTTTACCCGCGCAGCCCCTACGGCGCGGCCAAGGTTTACGCCTATTGGATGACCGTTAATTACCGCGAGGCCTATGATATCTTTGCCTGCAACGGGATCCTGTTCAATCACGAATCCCCCCGCCGGGGCGAGACCTTTGTGACCCGCAAGATCACGATGGCCCTGGCCCGGATCAAGCATGAGGTCCAGGACCGACTCTATCTCGGGAATCTGGATGCCAAACGCGATTGGGGGTATGCCGGGGATTATGTCGAGGCCATGTGGCGCATGCTGCAGCAGCCTAAAGCGGATGATTATGTCATCGCGACCGGCGAAACCCATTCGGTCCGCGAGTTTCTGGAGGAGGCCTTTGATTATGCCGGCCTGGATTGGAAGAAATACGTCTCGATCGACAAACGGTATCTCAGGCCGACCGAAGTGGATGTCCTGTTCGGCAACAGCACCAAGGCGCGCAAGAAATTGAAATGGAAGCCGCGCGTCAAATTCCGCGAACTCGTCCGCATGATGGTGGACGCGGACATGCAGCTTGTCGCCCGGGAGCTGTACGGGACCAAGGCCTGCCCCAAATAGTATTTCGTTAATCTCTTTAAGTGTTTATTCCCCCTCATTTGCCATTATGAAACTCAAACGTTTCTGCAACGGCTGTGACACGGCCATCTTTTACTTTGCCTGCGGCATGATCTATTTTCTGCCGATCTCGACCGGCTTAACGGAGTGGGGGAGTGGGTTGATCTTGATGACCTTCCTCGTCAAACGCACGGTCCTGCTTGTGAGCCGGTTGTCGACTCCGGCCGATTCATCACCCCAACCCCGCTGGAAGCAAAACCTGAAGATACTGGCAATGGCCTACAGCCCCGCCGGCGGGTATCTTAACCGGCCTTTGGCCTTTTTCGTGTTGGCCTGTATTCTGGCCACGATTTTCAGCCAGGATTTCGGACTGAGCTTGCAGGGATTAATTTTTAAATGGTTCGAAGGCGTTCTTGTTTATTGCGGGTTCATGGAAGGCATCAAGGCCAAGAAACAGCTCAGGATTTTGGCTGTGATATTTTTCATCTCGGCGGGGTTGGTGGGAATAAACGGCCTGTTTCAGAGTTGGCAGGGAGAGGGTTTCATTCGCGGCCGCCTGCTGCCACCGGATGAACGCATCTGTTCCACTCTCAAACATTCCAATGATTATGCCGGATACTTGCTTATGGCTTTGCCGTTGTCCCTGGCGGCCTTTTTCCTTGGGTATCTGCCGGCGGCCCGCCGGCGTTTTCAGTCTGCCACAACGAGCAAAAAGCAGAAATGGCTTGCGGGCGCCGTCGGGATGATTTTCGCCGGTTTGATCAGCGTCTTATTTTGGAATTTGGGTTTAACCTATTCCCGCGGCGGATGGGCGGGGATGGGGTTAGCTTTATTGATCTTAGCACGTTATCGCCGGAGATTCTTGATCCCAGGATTGGTCATGGTCCTGATCTTGGGTCTTTATTTTCTCCCTAAAATGCGGGAGATCAGGAATATCAAGCTGGGCAAAGGCGAAGTTCCCGAGGTCAGCCAGGGGACAGATTATAAACAAACTTTGGGAGAGCGCCTGAACATGTTTTTCGATCATTATACCGGAGGCTGGATGGGCCGGAGCGGTTATTGGCGTGAGGCCCTGCATATGATCAGCGATTATCCGCTTGTCGGTGCGGGGCTGAATACATACAGCAAATTAGGCGATCATTATAAGATCAATTGGGGCGGCTATCCTCACAACTGTTTTTTGCATATGACCGCAGAGACGGGCCTGATCGGCTTCTCGGCTTTTATCTGGTTGTTGTTTGTCTTCTTCCGGAATTCTTTTCGGCATGTCAAACGCATGACAAATCCTTTCTTGGAATATTTGTTGCTGGGGTATTTAAGCGGGTTTAGCGGATTTGTCCTGCAGAGTTTTGTCGATACCAATATCTATTCTGTCCAGCTCGGTGCGCTTTTCTGGCTGCTCTTGGCCATGATTGTCAAAATTCAGCAAATAGAGGTGCAAACCCCTTAGTTCGGGCGCCTGCGTGTCCTTGCGTTCATGCCTTCAGGGTTGATTCTTTCCTGCGGATGCTGGAGAGGGGGGGCTGGCCGGATGGATCGGCCATGTCCTTAAAGGCCTTTAAATCGATGCCCAGAGATTGAAACATTTGACATATATAGATTTATATATATAATAACATAATCTTTCCGTTAATCCATTGAGCCAAGAGGTCCTTATGAATAAGAAAACCGTCAAAGATATCGATTTAAAAGGAAAAAAAGTTATCCTGAGGGCTGATTTTAACGTGCCCTTGGATGACAAGCAGAATATCACCGATGACCGCCGCATCCAGGCCGCCTTGCCCACTATTAAATATATACTCGAACAGCAGACGGAAAAGCTCATTTTGATGAGTCACCTCGGCCGCCCCAAGGGGGAGGTGATCGAGACCATGCGTTTGAAACCCGTCGGCGACCGTTTGCAGGAGCTGCTCGGGACCGAGGTTTTCAGCCTGGGCGATTGCATCGGCGGCAAGATCAAGGATATTGTCGAGACATCCTCGCAACGGGTTATTTTGCTTGAAAACCTTCGTTTTCATAAACAAGAGACCGAGAACGATCCTGAATTCGCCAAACAATTGGCTTCCCTGGCCGATATTTATGTCAATGACGCCTTTGGAACGGCCCACCGCGCGCATGCCTCGACCGAGGGGATTACCCAATATTTGCCGGCCGTGGCCGGTTTTCTGCTTGAAAAAGAGATCAATTATCTGTCTCAGGCCGTGGGAGATCCTGAAAAACCCTTTGTTGTCATTCTGGGCGGGGCCAAGGTCTCGGACAAGATTGCCTTGATCGAGAATCTTCTTTCTAAGGCGGATTCGATCCTGATCGGCGGCGGCATGGTTTATACCTTTCTCAAGGCCCTGGGCAAGGAGATCGGAAAATCCTTGTTGGAGGCCGATAAGGTGGATACGGCCAAAACGATCCTGGAAAAGGCCAAGCAGGCCGGGGTTAATATTGTTTTGGCCTCGGACTTTGTGATCGTGAAAGAGATCGATCAGCCCGGGGATAAGAAGATCAGCGCAGAGATACCGGAAGGATGGGAAGGGGTGGATATCGGCACGGAAAGCCGCGAGAAGTTCAAACAGGTCCTTTCCTCCGCCAAGACGATTGTCTGGAACGGGCCGGTCGGGATCTTTGAAAAAGACGCTTATGCCGAAGGCACGCGCGCCCTGGCCGAGCACATTGCCGGGCTGAAGGGCGTCACCTCGATCATCGGCGGCGGCGATACCGCGGCCGCGGTGGCCAAGTTCAAGGTCGAAGAGGGCATGACGCATATTTCCACCGGCGGCGGTGCTTCGCTGGAGCTTCTGGAAGGCAAGGAATTGCCCGGGGTCAAAGCCCTGAACGATAAATAATTACCGTAACGTTTAAAGACAGGATCACTATCATGCGTAAAATTATTATTGCCGGTAACTGGAAGCTGAACAAGACCTCGCTTGAGGCCATGGAGCTTGTGAATCTCCTTAAGAGGGAATTAACGGATATCGATAAGGTCGACATGGTGGTCTGTCCGCCTTTCACGGCCTTGTCGGAGATCAATGACCTGCTGAACGAGACTCCGATCGGCCTGGGTGCGCAGGACATGTATTGGGAGGATGCCGGCGCTTTTACCGGTGAGGTATCTGCGCCCATGCTGAAGGGCGTGGGCTGCGCTTACGTGATCATCGGCCATTCCGAGCGGCGTCAGTATTTCGGTGAGACCGACGAAACCGTGAATAAGAAGATCAAGGCCGCCCTGGCCCATGACCTGACCCCCATCGTGTGCATCGGCGAGCATCTGGATGAACGCGAATCCGGCAAGACCTTTGATGTGGTCAAAAATCAGTGCACGGGTTCGTTCGCGGATCTGGGTGCCGATGAGATGAGCCGGATCATTATTGCCTACGAACCGATTTGGGCTATCGGGACCGGCAAGACGGCCACGCCCGAACAGGCCCAGGAGGTCCATCATTATATCCGCGAGTTTTTCAAGGATAAATGCGGCGAGGAATGCGCGGCGGGACTTCGGATCCAATACGGCGGCAGTGTCAAGCCGGATAATACCGAGGCCCTGATGTCTCAGCCGGATATCGACGGCGCCCTTGTGGGCGGGGCCAGTCTCAAAAGCGATTCTTTTGTTCAGATCATCAAGAATTCCTGTAACGTCAACAAATAGGCGAGGAGATTATGACTGCAGCTCTTATGTTTATCCATACCGTCGCGGCCGTTTTATTGATCGTTGTCATTTTGATGCAATCCGGGCGCGGCGGCGGTTTGACCGAAGGTTTTGCTCCGGCCGAATCCCTGTTCGGCGCCAAGACCAATCAGTTTATGGTGCGGGCCACGACGATCGTGGCCGTGGTGTTTTTGGTGACCTGTCTTTCGCTGGCTTACCTGAATTCGCGCCAAACGGCCTCGTTGATCCCGGAGACGAGCGAAGAGGATGTCATGCCGGCTGAAACAGGCGCTGCGGAGGCGGAAAAACAGGCTGCCGAAGGCACGGCTCAAGCACCTACGGTTACCTTGCCGGCCGAAATCGCGCCGGAGCAGACGGCTGCGGAGGCACAGGCCCCGGTGGATAGCGGTCAGGTTGCTGATGCACCCCAGCCGGCCGAAACAACCGGTAATTGATCCGATAAAAATGTCTGTCATGGTTTTTTGAGGGTTCTTGACCTGTGCTGCGGCCGGTCTTTGAACGCGACCGTGGCCGGATAAAATCTCCTTACCATCATTTGACAAAATCGAGTATGCCCCAGGCCTGATGGCTGATCCAACCTTTAAGATCCGATCCTTCATTTTTTTCAGTTTATTCTTTTTTCTTTTTTTTCTTCCGGTTCAGGATGTCTCGGCCGAATCCCCGGCCGGCCTGACACCCCGGCATGGCGGCACGATGGTGCTGGGGGCCAGTTCCGATCCCAAATCCTTCAATGCCATTATCGCCAAGGAAACCACCACCACCCTGGTCACATCCCTGATCTTCGAAGGTCTGACCCGCACGAACGTTTTTACCCTCCAACCGGAACCGAATCTGGCTCGGTCTTGGGACGTCGACGATACCGGCCGGCAATGGACTTTTTATCTGCGCAAGGATGTGCGCTGGAATGACGGGCAGCCTTTCACGGCTGATGACGTCCTGTTTACCTTCAATGATCTGATCTTTAACGATAAAATCCCCAGCTCGGCCCGGGATATATTCACGATTGAGGGCGAACCCTTCCAAGTCGTCAAGCTTGACGACTTCACGGTCCGGTTTATCCTGCCGAAGAAATTCGCGCCCTTTCTCATGAGTATGGGGCAGGCGATCCTGCCGCGGCATAAACTCATGTCCCCTGTCCAAAACAATGAGTTCAGCTTTACCTGGGGGATCGATACGCCCCCCGAGGAGATCATCGGCACCGGGCCGTTTCGTCTGGTCCGGTATCAGCCCGGGGAGCGCCTCGTTTTCGAGCGCAATCCGTTTTATTGGAAGAAGTCGGAGGCCGGCGAGCCGTTGCCCTATATCGCCAAATTGATTTATCTGATCATCCCCAGCCGGGACGCGATGACCCTGCGGTTTCTCGACGGGGAATTGGACTATGTGGACGTGCGCGGCAAGGATTATCCGCTTTTAAAACCGTTGGAACAAGACCGGCATTTCACGCTGTATGACGAAGGGGCGGCCTTCGGGAGCCAATTTTTGGTCTTTAATCAGCACCTCGGCCGAGATCCACAGAGCGGCCGGCCGTTCGTGGATCCGGTCAAATTAAAATGGTTCACGGATGTCCGTTTCCGGCGGGCCGTCGCGCACGCGGTTGACAAGGACCGCATGATCGAGATATTGATGAATGAGCTCGGCGATCCCCAGCACGGACCGCTGAGCCCGGCCGCCGGATATTTTTACAACCCCGATGTCCCGTGCTACGAATACGATCTGGCCCGGGCCGCCGGGTTATTGCGCGAGGCCGGTTTTGCCGACCGTGATCAGGACGGCATTATCGAAGATCCCGACGGGAATGATGTGCGTTTCAACCTTTTCACGAATTCCGGAAACGACGCGCGGGTTCAGATCGCCGCGATCCTGCGCCATGACCTTCAGCAGCTTGGGATGGAGGTTAATTTCCTGCAGATGGAGTTCAATACCCTGGTCAGCAAATTGAATGCGACGCATGACTGGGACGCGATTGTCTTGGGGCTGACCGGGGGGATCGAGCCGCATTTCGGCCGCAATGTCTGGCATTCATCGGGCCAGCTGCATATGTGGCATCCGCGCCAGGACGTGCCGGCCACGCCCTGGGAAGGACGTATTGATGAGATCTTTGAGGCCGGCGTGCAGGAGCTGGACCGGGCCAAACGCAAGGCGCTCTATGACGAATGGCAGCGCATCGTGGCCCGGCAGTTGCCGTTTATCTACACGGTTCTGGAACGGAATATCTTTGCCGTGCGCAACCGGTTCGGGAACCTGCGTCCCAACAGTTACGGCGGGGCCTTTCATAATCTGGAAGAGATTTATATCGAGAATAAGCCATGATCCGATATGTCATCAAACGCATCCTTATCGTTATTCCTTTGCTTTTGCTGATGGCGCTGCTGACCTTTGTCTTTATGCAAAAGACCGCGGGCAGTTTTTACGACTCCCTGCGCATGGACCCGCTGATCTCTCAGGAGACGATCGATTATTACGAAGACCTTTATCAACTGGACCGGCCTTTATCGGTGCAGTTTTTTCATTGGTTTATCAATCTTTTTCGGCTTGAGTTCGGTTATTCTTTTCATTACAACATCCCGGTCTTCCATGTACTCAAAGGGCGGCTCTGGAATACCTTTATCTTATCCCTGGCCAGCATGCTTTTGACCTGGGGGGTAGCCCTGCCGTTGGGGATTTGGGCCGCTTTGCGGCGGAACCGTTTTGTCGACCGGGTGATTCAGTTCCTGGCTTACATCAGTCTGTCCACGCCGAGTTTTTTGCTGGCGATCCTGCTGATGTATGCCGCGAGCCGGACCGGATGGCTACCGATGGGCGGCATGCACAGCGCGCATTATGAAGAATTCAGCGTGATCGGCAGATGGTGGGATCTGCTTAAGCATATGGCCATTCCGGCCGTTTGTTTGTCCGTTGCGTCGATCGGATTTCTGCAACGGATCATGCGGGGGAATATGCTCGAGGCCCTGCGCCAGCAATATGTCCTGACCGCCCGGGCCAAGGGCCTGCCGGAAAACCGCGTCATTTACATCCATGCCCTGCGTAACGCCGTGAACCCCTTGATCACGATTCTCGGATATTCCTTTTCGAGCCTGTTGAGCGGGGCGGCGATTCTTGAAATCGTCTACGGCTGGCCGGGATTGGGCACCCTGATGCTCACGGCCGTGCGCTCCAAGGATATTTATCTGGTTATGACCAGTTTTATGATGAGTGGGATCTTATTGTTGATCGGCATCCTGATGTCCGATATCTTGCTGGCTAAATGCGATCCGCGGATACGTTATGAATGATATGAAAAAGAAAACGTCCCAACAGGGCAGCCTTTGGGCTCATTTACGCCGCAACCGGCTGGCCCTGTCCGGATTGATCATCCTGGCCTTGCTTTATGGGGGGGGCATTTTTGCCGATTTTTTGAGCCCCTATTCTTATCGTGACGAAAACCGCGATTATTCCTACTGCCCGCCCACACCGGTCCGTTTGGTCGATCAGGCCGGCCGCTGGCAAGGACCGTTTATCTATGGCGTGACTATGGATTTCGACCGATATCACCGCCGCGTTTACAGGATCGACCCGGGCCAGACATATCCGGTGCGTCTTTTTATCAAGACCGAACCATATAAATTCCTCGGTCTGGTCACGTTATCCCGGCGCCTTTTTGGGGTCGAGGCCCCGGGCCGGCTCTATCTGTGGGGCGCGGATGCGCGCGGCCGCGACCTGTTTTCGCGGATCCTGCACGGCGGAAGGATCTCCTTATTTATAGGTTTGATCGGGGTCGCGATCTCTTTTTCGATCGGTTTGATCGTGGGCGGGATCGCCGGTTATTTCGGCGGCAGGATCGATAACATATTAATGCGGATATGCGAGATGTTGATGCTGATTCCCGGGTTTTATATCCTGCTTGCCTTGCGCGCTATTGTTCCGCCGGACTTTAATTCGGTTCAGGTCTTTGTCTCGATTGTGGTGATCCTCGCGTTTATCGGCTGGGCGAGCCTGGCGCGTGTGATCCGCGGCATGTGTTTAAGTCTGCGCGAAAGGGAATATGTCCTGGCCGCCCGGGCCATGGGGCTGTCGGACTTGCGGATCATCCTGCGCCATATCCTGCCGCACACATTATCTTATTCGATCGTGGCCGTTATGCTGTCGATCCCGTCGTATATCATCAGTGAATCTGCTTTGAGTTTTCTGGGGCTGGGCATACAGGATCCGTTCGCGAGCTGGGGGAATCTTTTATCCGAGGCCATGGGGATCGTTCAGGTCAGGTTTGCGCCCTGGATCCTGCTGCCCGGGTTGTTTATCTTTTTGTCGGTCATGGCCTTTAATATACTGGCGGACGCCTTGCGGGATTATTTTGATCCGCGTTTTAAGGCGGAAGAGGGGACGGCGTAGATCGTGTTATTGGAGATCAGAGATTTATCCATTCGGACGGCTAACACCCGGGGCTCGAAGCCTATCCTGACGGACGTCAATGTGACGGTTCAGCCCGACGAGATCGTGGCGTTGGTGGGGGGATCCGGCAGCGGCAAGACCACCACGGGGTTGGCCGTCATGGGGTTGCTGGATCCGGGGCTGCGCTTGACCGGAGGAGAAATCCTTTTCGAAGAGGGCCCGAACCTGTTGACGTTGCCTGCCCCGGCCATGCGCCGCATACGCGGGACGCGGATAAGCATGGTTTTTCAGGACCCCTTAAGCGCGTTCAATCCGGTCCTGACGATCGGGTTCCAGATCGATGAGGTCATGAAATGCCATGGTCAGGAATCGCCGGCGCGGATCCGTTCTCGCACCCTGCAAGGGCTCGATAAGGCCGGTATCCCTGACCCGGCGCGGGTTTACGCCAGCTTCCCGCATCAGTTGAGCGGGGGTATGCGCCAACGGGCGATGATCACGATGGCGATGGCCATGCAGCCGCGGTTGATCATTGCCGATGAACCGACCAGCAATCTGGATGTGACCCTTCAGGCCCGAATCCTCGAGCTGTTTCAGGCCATGCGCGCCAGCCAGAAGGTCTCGATTTTGTTTATCACCCATGATTTGGGGTTGGTGCGGCGTTTATGCGATCGGGTCTATGTGATGAGCAAGGGCCGGGTCGTTGAAGACGGGTTGGCCCAGGATGTCTTTGCGGCGCCCCGAGAGGAATATACCCGTCAATTATTGAAGGCCGTAGGTGTTTGAGATGCTGTTGGACGTCAAAAACATACGCAAATATTTTCCCGTTAAGAAGGGAACGCTGATCCGCCGCCGGGATTTTATCCGTGCCGTGGACGATGTCAGCTTGTCCATCCAGAAATACGAGAATCTCGGTCTGGTCGGTGAGCCCGGTTCCGGCAAGACCACACTGGGCCGGGTCATCCTGAATCTATACCGGCCGACGTCCGGGCAGATATATTTCGAGGGACAGGATATGACGGTCCATGACCCCCGGCGGCTGCGCACCCTGCGCCGGTCGGTCCAGATGATCTTTCAGGATCCCTATAACAGCCTGGACCCGCGCTTCACGATCCGCGCGTCTTTGGTTGAGGCCCTGTCCCTGGAACGTCCTTTACCCAAGCGCGGTGAATGCGAGGCCAGGATGGAAGAGATTTTATCCGCGGTGGGATTGTCGGATGATATCTTGGGCCGATACCCGCATGAGTTCAGCGGGGGGGAGCGGCAGCGCATCGCCATTGCCCGCGCCCTGATGATGCGGCCGCGGCTGTTGATCTTGGATGAGGCCACCTCGTCTCTGGATGTTTTGATCCAGGAACAGATCCTGGATTATCTTAGGCGCCTGCAGAAAAAATATCATCTGACCTATCTTTTTATTTCACATGACCTGCGCGTGGTCAAGAAACTCTGTTCCCGGATCGCGGTGATGTTTAAAGGGAGGCTGGTTGAATGGGGGCCGGCGTCGGCCGTGTTTGATCAGCCGCTTCATCCTTATACCCGCCAGCTGATGACCGCGGCCCTTGAGTACCGCTGTCCGGAAAATGAATTTGAAATCAAATGGCCTGACAAATCTGATTTAATTGATAAAGGCGACGGCCATTTTGTGTTAAACTATTAATGTTTATCGCAATTAAAAAGACCATTTATTCATAACAATATTAAAAGCCCGGTAGTGAACCAAAGGGGAAGGGCAGCCCCATCAATATGGCCCACTTGTTTAATTTCGGGTTTTTCTCTACCTTTACCTTAAATGGAGTCTGTTTATGAGCGAGGATTTCTGGAAACGGCTGAGTATCTTGATCGGTCTGATCGTGGTCGCTGCGATCTTTGGGCTGATGGTCTTTATCGCCAACCTTGAAATCAAAGATCTGGATCTGTGGCTGCATATCGGCATGGGCCGGCATATCGTTCAGCATAACTTCGTCGTCCCCCAGCAGGATATCCTTTCTTGCACGATTGCCGGGCAACCTTGGATCAACCATGAGTGGTTGTTTCAGGTTGTTGTCTATGAGGTCTTCAGCCGATGGGGAGCCGACGGGCTGATCCAGATGCAGATGGTCTTAGTCGTCCTCACCACATTGATCCTGTTGCTGCTGGGGTATAACAACAAAAAACAACTTGCGAGCATCTTCATGCTCCTGTTGATCACCATCGTTTATCAGGGGCGTTTTACCAACCGGCCGGACCTGTTCAGCCTGCTTTTTTTCGCCATGTATATCTACTTCTTGTCTTTTTACATAGGTCAGCGCTGGTCGGTCTATGCCTTATTTCTCATCCAGATCCTTTGGACCAATATGCACGGGTTCTTTTTTTTCGGCCCCGTTTTTGTCCTGATCGCCTTGGCCTCGGAATGGCTGAAACGGCATGCCCGTTTGCCGTATGAATGGAATCAGATCGGGCGATTGACGGATGATGAATACCGACGTTTGAAAATGATCCTCGGCCTGGTGGTCCTGGCCTGTTTCCTCAACCCCAGCACGATCCGGGGCGCCGTGTATCCGTTAACGGTTTTATTCCAGATCTCCGGCGAATCGAAAGTCTTTTTCGAGAACATCACCGAATTGCAACGGCCGATTGCCTTCAACAATATTTTTGACGTCAACCGCTACCCCTATTATAAACTTTTGATCATGCTTTCGGGGCTGAGCCTCTTTTTTAACCGCCGCAAGATCGATGTCAGCAGCCTGATGGTCTGGGGCGTGTTCCTGCTGTTTTCGCTGACGGCGATCCGTAATGTTATCTTCTTTGCCTTTGCGGCCTATTTGGTGTTCGTGACCAATGCCATGACCTTGTCCCTGGGGGATCTGGTCCCGTTTAAGATCAGGGATATGCGTTTCGTGCATATCGTCTCGATCATGCTCAAGATCGCCCTGTGTGTCTGGATCGTCCAATATGGAATGGATAAGACCCTCAACGGTTATTATGATCAGGAGACCTTGGAGTGGAAAAGCGAGTTCGGCGGGATTTCCCATAAGAGTTATCCGGTCAAGGCCGTGGATTTTCTCAAAGAGAATCATGTCGGCGGCAACTTCCTGAACGGTTTTAATACCGGGGCGTATCTCGTCGGCCGTTGTTTCCCGGACATCAAGGTTTTTATCGACGGCCGAACCGAAGTCTTCGGCCCGGCATTTTTTAATTACTACCGCGACCTGTGGGAAAAACCGGACCAGGAAAAATTATGGCGGACGATCAAGCGCTACGATATCACCGGCATCTTTCTGCACAGCCACAAACATCCGCCCCCGCCGGACTTGTTGGAGACGGTTCACCAGCTTGAGGGTTTTGTGCCGGTCTATTTCGATTATGACGGGGTGATTTACCTGAAGGATATCCCCCGGTATCGGGACATCATCCGGTCCCACCGGATCGATTTCGGCAAATGGAGGCCGTATCAAATCGACCTGTTGAAGGCGGGCTACAAACGTATTCCCCCGATCCGGAATATCAACCGGGCTGAATTATTATACATGCTGCATTATGATCAGGCGGCCCTGGCCGAGGCCGGGGAGGCCCTGAGATTAAATCCCTCATATGCCGACCCGTATAAGATACGGGGCAGGATATTCGCGCATCGCCGTGACGACGCCAAGGCCT
>CAZBSU010000027.1:0-13159 GCA_964494745.1 uncultured Planctomycetales bacterium
TGAAAAACGCGATCTGACCGCCGCCTATGCCTTTTACTGTCATAAGGAATTACGCGATGCGCACAGCGCGCAGGCCGATGCCCGGGCGACCCTCGAGATCCTCGAGGCCCAGGTTAAGAAATACGGAGGGGGAGACCCCCAGATCGAGAGCCTCAAACCCTTTGATTATGCCTCCCGGGATGACGACTATGCCGCCGGCCGGCGGTTTCGCTGGTGGAACGGTGAACTTTATATGATGTTCGGCAAATATGCCCGCAAGTTAAGCCTGAAACAGGTGGCCGAGCAGGACCGCGGGTATCTGCAGTGGATCCTTTCTCAGAATTTCAGCGATGAGGTAAAAGATCTGGTCGCCAATGCGTTGGAGGGCAAATTCCCGCCAGCGCCCGGATCGGCCTAGATCTGCCGCTGAGAATCTCTGGGACATACTTGTCAACAAAGGTAAGGTGTATTACAATGAGCAAAATACTCAATGCGTTGCGGGATGTGGATCAGATGCGGAATCAACGGGACGACGGGGATGACCCGCTGCCCGACCTCAATCCCGGCCAGGATCCTTCCCAGCTTGATTTCGTTCATCTCCAGACTGAGCGGAAGGGATCAGCCCCGCCGGATAATAAAGATCGATCGGATTTGATGACAAAAAGGGAGGGCCGATTTATGAAAAATCAATGGGTGCTTTGGTTCTTAATCATTGCGGTTATCGGGATCGTTTTATTTGCGTTCAATTATCAGGGAGGGCAGGACACCGTTCCGCTGAGCGAGATTTTCCCGTCGCAGGACGCGCCCGAGGTGGAAGAAGTGGAATACGTCTTTATGGATACGCCCACGGTCCCGGTCGAGGAGCCGGCCCCGGCGGTCCAGGCCCCGTCCGGCGATTCTTCGGTTCAAGAGATCGAAGTGGTTGCGGCTCCCGTCACGGTCCCAGATACGTCTCCCCCCGCGCAGGCCGATCTTGCCGGGGCCCAGTTTACGATTCAGGTCGCTTCGTTCCAAAAGTCAGGCTATGCCCGCAAAGTCGTTGATGAGCTCAAACAAGCCGGGCACCAGGCCTTTTTGGTGGATAAGGATTTGGGGGCCAAGGGCGTCTGGTATCGAGTCTATGTCGGAAAATTTCAGTCCCGTAACGAGGCCTCTCAATACATCTCCCGATTGCCACCGGATTACAAACAGGGTTTTATCTTAAAATTGTGATCCGATGATTTGTGGTTCGTTCCCGGATACGGCCCGAGGTGGTATGATGTTCCATCGTTCGACGCCGCATCCGCACGACAAAACATGCAATTAGCCGCTTTCCTTCAGAGATATCAATTTCCCCTGGCGGCCGTCTTGATCTTTACGGCGGCTTTTGTTTTTTTCGTCCAGAATCTCGGTATTCACGGCTTGGAATATCGGGATGATGAGATCTTTTATTTTAAGAGCGCCGGGGAGATGATCCGTGATCATAACTGGCTTTCGCCGACCTATTATGGCGAAAATCGTTTCCAGAAACCGATCCTTTTTTATTGGCTCGTGATATTATCGACATTGGCCTCACACGCCGGTTGGGTCAGTGCCCGTTTGGTTTCCGTTTTTTTCGCCGCCTTGACGGTAACGTTGACGTGGATACTGGCCAGACTTATGTTCCGCTGGCGGGTGGCGGCTTTGAGCTGCCTGATTTTGGCGACGTTCCCGATGTTTTTCCGGCATGCCAAGAATGTGGTCCCGGATATGACGCTGAATTTTTTCATCGTGGCCGCCTTGCTGGCGGGATGGCTGTTGATCCGACAACCCCAGCGGAGGATGTGGCCCCTTATTTTTTTCGCGGCCTGCGCCTTGGGATTCATGGTGAAAGGATTTGCCGCGATCGTCGTGCCGTTTGTGACGATGATCGTTTTTGTCCTGACCCGGAAACGCTGGGACGTGCTGCGACGGCTGAATTCACCGGCCGGTTTGGTCTTGATGGCGCTTATTATTCTGCCTTGGTTTATTTATATGGGCGCGGTTCACGGCGGAGAATATTTTGATTTCATGCTGCGCCAGGAGACCCGCAACCGTCTGATCAATCCCGAACAACCCCGTTTGGCCGCGCAGGTCCTGCAAAACGCGAAGACCAATGCGGTCTTTTATGCGGGTGTCCTGGCGACCCATTTTTCTCCGTGGAGCCTCTTTATCCTGCCGGCGGGGTTTATTATCTTTCGCGGTATCCGTCGTCGGCCGGAGGCGCGGGACGGATTGGCCTTTCTCGCGATTTGGCTGGCGGTTGTCCTGACCTTTTTTGTGTTCATCTTTTTTCATATTAACCATTATCTTTTGGTCTTGTCCACGCCGCTGGCGATCGCCTTGGCCTATTTTTTCAGCGAATGTCGGTTGGAACAGATCGCGATAGCCCGAAGGAGCTGGAAAGGTGTTTTTATTTTTTTATTTATGATCGGGCTTTTGAGTTTATCTTTGGTGTTCGTGTATTTGGCCGGGCTGTCATTCGTCTGGCTTGTTGTTTATGGCCTGGCGGCCGGGGCGATGATGGTGATGACGGCCCGTTCGGCCGATCCCGTCCTGCCCCCGGCTTTGTTGGGCCTGTTTCTCGTTTTTGTCCTTTTTCAGTCCCAGGTTATCTCCCGGTCAGGTCTTTGCCCGCACACCGTTTACCGGGATCTGGCCCGGTCTATCGCGGCTTCGGATGAAGGCGATGTCGCTATTACTGTGGCCAGCCACAGTTTGCACGAAAAGGAACTTCAGGTCTATTTTGACCAAAAGATAACCAAGACCGGACACGGCTACGAACCGTTAACGCGGTCCAATTTGCTTAAATTCTTGCAGACGCATGATCAGGCCTTCTTTATTATTACGGCCGCCGACTATGAACGGTATGCCGACGATCTGAAAGATTTTTCTCTGAAAGAGATCACGCGGGAAGATATCACCCGCAAAAGTTATGCCTTAGATAAGGATTTTCTCAAGGCCCTTTTTCGGTTGGACCGATCCGGCATTCGGGCCTATATCATGCAACCCATCTTATTGATGCGAAAGGACCATTATGGCTGATTCTTTCCCGCCCGATACCGGGGCACCCGAACCCGAAAGGTCAGGGGCTTTTGATAAAGATCCTGGTTCACCGACGGCGCGCGTCGCAGGTCCAACCTGTTCTGCCGTGGTCCCGGTCTATAATGAGCAGGACTCCCTGGAGATCCTCTGCCGCGAGTTGATGGCGGCTTTGTCCGCCATGGGGGCTTGGTTCGAGATTATCTTTGTGAACGACGGTTCCACGGATGAGACCGGAGGCATCCTCGAATCATTTGTCCGCCGTTACGGTGACCGTGTCCGGGTCGTTTCTTCATCCCGGCGCACGGGCCAGACCGCGGCCTTGAAGCGGGGGATTGACGCCGCCCGGGGGGAGGTCCTGATCACCCTGGATGCCGATCTCCAGAATGACCCGGCAGATATACCCTTGCTGGTCGAGCGCCTGAAGCAGGGTTATGACGTGGTTTGCGGTTGGAGGAAGGCGCGTCGGGACAAACCCCTGAAAACCTTCCTGTCGCAGTTGGCCAATCGTCTGCAGCGCCTTTTATCCGGGCTCAAGATTCATGATGTCTCCTGTACCTTACGGGTTTATCGGCGAACGTGTTTGGCGCAATTGCCCCTTGACCGGGAAGGCGAGCATCGTTTCATCCCTTTGATCTTGAGCTTGCAGGGATACCGGATCTCCGAGATAGAGGCCCATCACCGCCCGCGTCGGTTCGGCCAATCGAAATACAATCATAAGCGGGCCTTTAAGGTGATAGCGGACTTCGTCCGGATCCTGTTCACCTCGAAACGGCTCAAGAGAGCCGAGCAGGGAGAGCTGCCATGAATTTTTGGTTGATTTTGGGATTCACGGGACAGTTGATCTTCGGATTGCGTTTTGTGATTCAATGGATATGTTCGGAGCGTAAAAAAGAGAGTTATATCCCGATCGCCTTTTGGTATTGCAGCATCGTCGGAGGGATCATCCTTTTTATTTACGCGGTATCCATCAAGGATCCGGTCTTTATCCTGGGACAATCCATGGGGGTGATTATTTATACCCGCAATCTGATCCTGATCCGCAATAAGCGCCTCAAGGAAGGGCCGCCGCCCGCCATGCCGCCGGCTTCCATGGGGCTTTGAAAAAGGCCTTTGCGGGGGAACCATTAAAGGAAATTTTATTTGCGACAGGGAATAAAAACCTGTAATATGTTTAATTTAGAGCCATGGAAGAATAGATTATCAACCCTTTTTACGAAAGGGAAGCAATGACAGCGCAGAAATTGACGGACCTGGGTCTTGATCAAGTTGGGATTGAATCCTGCCAGGCCATCTTTCACAATCTTTCTTACGAGGAACTATATCAGCACGAAATGGACCCGTCTCTGGAAGGTTATGACCGGGGGGTCGAAACGGTAACCGGCGCGGTGGCCGTGGATACGGGACGTTTTACCGGTCGGTCGCCTAAAGATAAATATGTGGTCGAAGAAGATGAGTCCCGGGACAAAATATGGTGGGGGTCCGATCAATTTAAAGCTACCGGTAATAATTCCGATAATAAACGCATAAGCGAAGACACCTGGACCCATTTGAAGTCGATCGCCCTTAAACAGTTAAACGGCAAACGGTTGTATGTGATTGACGGCTTTTGCGGGGCCAATGCAAAGAGCCGGCTGAACGTCCGCATCATTACCGAGGTCGCCTGGGTGGCCCATTTTTGCAAGAATATGTTCATTCGGCCGACCCCCGAAGAACTTGCCGATTACCGGCCTGATTGGACCATCCTGCATGCCTGCAAGGCCACCTGCCCGGATTTCAAAGACCATGGGATGCGGTCGGAGGTCTTTGCCGCGTTCAATATCAAGGAACGCACGACGGCTATCGGCGGAACCTGGTATGGGGGCGAGATCAAAAAAGGCATTTTTACGATCATGAATTATTTTCTCCCTTTAAACGGAGTGGGGGCGTTTCATTGTTCGGCCAATATGGGCGAGCAGGGCGACACGGCCCTGTTTTTCGGCCTTTCCGGAACGGGGAAGACAACCCTTTCGGCTGATCCCAAAAGGCGTTTGATCGGAGATGATGAGCATGGCTGGGATGATCAGGGTGTATTCAATTTCGAGGGCGGATGTTATGCGAAATGCATTCACCTTTCGAAAGAAAAGGAGCCGGATATCTATCATGCCATCAAACGGGATGCCCTGCTGGAGAATGTGGTCGTGGACGAGAAAGGGCAGATTGATTTCGATTCAGGCGCCAAGACTCAAAACACACGCGTTTCTTATCCCATATACCATATCAAAAATATTGTCAAGCCGGTTTCCCAGGGCGGCCATCCGCAACGGATCGTGTTTTTGACGTGCGACGCCTACGGCGTTTTCCCCCCGGTTTCGTATCTTAACAGCGACCAGGCTATGTATCATTTTTTGAGCGGTTATACGGCCAAGGTGGCCGGAACCGAATTGGGGATCACCGAACCGCAGGTCGCTTTTTCCGCCTGTTTCGGTCAGGCCTTTTTGCCTTTGCATCCGACCGTTTATGCCGATCTGCTCGGCATAAAGATGGAACAGCACGGCACGCGGGCCTATCTGGTCAATACCGGCTGGAGCGGAGGGAAATACGGCGTGGGCCATCGCATGCCGATTGAGGTCACGCGCACGATTATCGATTCGATCCTTGATGGCTCGATCGAAAAGGCCGAGCAGGGGGTCCTGCCGGTGTTTGATTTGTCTTATCCCAAATCGCTGCCCGGCATCCCCGAAGGCATTCTCAATCCGCGTGATACCTGGCCGGATAAGGGCGATTATGACGCGACGCTGAAAAAACTGGCTGAGATGTTTCAAAAACATTTCAGTAATTTTACGGATACGTCCAGCGGTAAAGACCTGGAGCAAAAGGTCGGCCCGAAATTGTAAGACAGGGCGATGATGCGGATCGCCCCGTATGCCAGCCCATGAAACGTCTTTTTATCACTTTATTGATATGGGGTATCATGAGCGCTGAAGGTTTTGGAAATAATATCAAGTATCCCAATGTCAGCGGTCAGTTTTATCCTGCCAATCCCGATAAACTGGCCAACCAGATCAAGGCCTATCTGGCCCAGGCTGAGGTTGAGCCCTCCAAGAAAGATATCGAAATATTGATCTCCCCGCATGCCGGCTATGTTTTTTCCGGGCCCGTGGCGGCCTATGCCTATAAATCCATCCGTCAGAAATCCTATCGCACGGTCATCGTTATGGCCCCGAGCCATTATTTTAGAATGAACGGATTTGCGGTCTGGCCGGGAGGGGCCTTCCAGACGCCGCTGGGACAGATCGAAATCGACAAGGATTTTGCCGGCCGACTGCTTGCGGCCAATGATCAATACATAGATGAGCCGCAGGCCTTTGACCGTGAACACTCCCTGGAAGTAGAATTGCCGTTTTTGCAGGAGGTCCTGTCGGATTTCAAGATCGTTCCGGTCATCGCCGGTCAGCCGGATTTTGACCTAGCGCGTTCGTTCGCCGAGGATCTGGATCGTCTGATCGGTGAACGGCGGGATGTCTTGGTGGTGATCAGCACCGATATGTCTCATTTCCATAAAGCCGCCAAGGCCGAGAATATCGACCAGAACACGCTGGAGGCTGTTCGTGAGATGCGGGTGCGCGAGCTCTGGGATGAATGCCGGCAGACCGAGGGGACGATGCAATTATGCGGATATGTCCCGGTCAGCGTGGGCTTGTTGCTGGCCCAACAACGCGATCTGAATATCGATATTCTGAAATACGCCCATTCCGGTGATGTGACCGGTGACAACAGCCGGGTCGTGGGCTACTTTTCCGCGGTCTTTTATCCCAAGGGGGATGCCGAGAAAAAGACGCGCGAAGGTGTCGCCGCCGAAAATCGTACCTCCGGCGATCAGATCGATGACCTGACCCCGGAGCACAAGCGCCGGCTGATGGAGATTGCCAAGAAAACGATTCGCGACTATGTCTTAAAGCACGAGGTTTATGAGCCGCAGGTCAGCGACCAGCGGCTGGCGCGAGTCGAGGGTGCGTTCGTAACGGTGCATAAGCAGGGCCGTCTGCGCGGCTGTATCGGTAACATCATCGGCCGTCAGCCCCTTTATTTGACGGTGCGGGACATGGCCATCTCGGCGGTCAGCAAGGATCCCCGCTTCAATCCCGTCACGCCCCAAGAGCTGGATCAACTCGATATCGAGATCTCGGTTCTTTCCAGGCCCGTTGAGATCAAGGACCCTCGGAAGATCGAGATGGGGGTTCACGGCGTTATCGTCAGCCAGGGCCCGTTTCATCAGGGGGTTTTTTTGCCCCAGGTCGCCACCGAAACAGGCTGGAACCGTGAGCAGTTTATGTCGAACCTGTGCGCTCATAAAGCCGGTCTCCCTGAAGATGCCTGGAAGGATCCCAAGACCCGGATCCAGATTTTCACCGCCAACGTCTTTTCCGAGACGGACGTTCGGTAAAAGAGTGGCAGGGGATGATCGCCACAGCCCAGGCGATGATGCAGGGCCGTCATTATCCGTTGGGCGAATATCTTCTCTTATGACAAACCGCGCAAAGAGCCATTCCGTTAAAGTCCTTTATATTGTTTTGATGATATGTTTTTTATCGGGCCTGGGATTTGTCCCCGTTTATCCGGCCCGGGCCGGCGGGGCATTATGGTCCAATGGCGCGGCCGGCCCTGCTGGGGCCGAACAAAAGGCGCCCCCGCCCAACCCCACTCAGCGGGAGTTGATTCACAAGATCGAAAAACTGTATCAAGAGATCGTGGCCGCAACCCGGGCCAACCGTTTGACCCATGCCTTGGACAAGATCGAGGTGGCGGAAACACTCCTCGACCCGGATATCCTGCCTGAACAATACTGCCGCCGTTTTCATTTGAAGATAGACCGCATCAAAAAAGACATGCGGGCCCGTTATTTGCGCGATATCCGGACCGGACGCCGGCAAAAAGAAGAACGCATGCTGGAACATTTGATGATTAGCTCTTTGCCTGAGATGAGCCAGATTCCCTTACCGGCTTTTTCGGAGGTCTCGTCTTTCGAACCATCCCCCTCCGGACCGGTCAAGGCGCAGGTGAGGGCCCCGCAGGCTCAACCCAAGGTTGTCCGGGTGGAAAAACCTTCCCGTCAGGATGAGGCGGATCAGGTCATCGCCGAGCCGGTCGAGTCGGCTGACGTCGCGCCGCCCGTTCCTTTGCCTGAAATGACCGCGGCGCCACAGGAAGCCGTATTCGATCCGGCCGAGGTCCCGCGGGACTATCAGTTTATGCTGGACGAAAAGCTGGACATGTTATATGAGGACGGACTTGCCTTTTACCGGCAGGGTTTATATGACCAGGCGCGGCGCATACTGAATTCCGTCAACCGGGCCAGCCCGGGATACAAATTGACCGCGGAGTATTTGCGCCTGATCGACCGGCAAACCGGAGAGAGAACAGATCAAGAAAAGGCCGTGGCATCTTCGCAGATCTCTGATGATAAACGCACGGCCGTGATCGAATATTATCTTGATGCCTATGATTAGTTTGGTGAACATCGTTTGTCTGTGCGGACATCTTACAGGGAGGTCGATATGAAAAAAATAATGCTTTTGGCGGCAGCCATGGCGCTGGTCTGGGCCGGATCAGCCCAGGCGCATCCGCCCAGTCAGGTGAAATTAGATTATCATTTAGGCGATCAGATGCTGCATGTCACCATGAAGCATGTGACGCATGACCCGCAGGAGCACCGTATCCGCGAGATCGTGGTTTTTGTTAATGGTCAAGATGTGGGGCATTTTTATTTCGTGCAACAGACCTCGGCCCAGGGGCTGGAGGAAGCCCTCCCCGTGTCCGCCAAGGCCGGGGATGATATCCGGGTTAAGGCCATTTGCAGTAAGGCCGGGGTCGCCGAGGCCGGGATGACGGTTCCGTCGGAGGAATAGGACCGTCGGATGCGGATTATTAAGACCGTCTTCATTATTCTGCTTGTTTTGACCGTCGTTTTGCTGGCGGGTCTTTTTCTGTTTATCCGATCCTTTGATGCCAACCGGTATAAAGGCCGTCTTGCGGATGAGATCGGCCGTCGGCTTGAACGGGATATTGACCTGGACAGGATCGACCTGACCCTGCATCCAAGCCAAGGCCTAAGCCTTGTCCTGGAAGGTTTGCAAGTCGCGGATGTCCCGTCCTTTTCATCGGAACCGTTCCTTTCCGTTGCCAAGATCCGGCTGCAAATCAATCCGTTTGATTATGTGCGCACGCGGCGTATTACGATTGCCCGGGTCGATATCGTCTCTCCCCGGCTTCGGCTTATCCGGGATCCCGCCGGCAAGCTTAACATCCCTGCGTTGAACCCGCCGCGTGCCGAGGTTTCTTCCGATTCAGGGCTGGTTTCAGCCCCTGATCCTTCACGCGGGGCTGCTTCTTCGGCCGACCATTCATCTATGCCGGCCGTGGCCTGGGAGGTGGATCAACTCCGCCTCCAGGATGGGACCATCACCTGGATGGATCAGGGCCAAAAACGTCAACTCACCTTGACCAAGACCGATATTTTGCTCGACCACTTTTCTTTCCAGCGTCCTTTTAAGCTGGAGATCAACTCGACCCTTTTTGCCGACGAGCCGGATATCCATTTTAAAGGATCGGTCCGCTTAGGGGAAGACAACCGCACGGTCCTCTTGCAGGACGCCCAGTTCAAGGCGGACCTGAAGGCGATGACGGTTTCCAAGCTGGCATCCTTGTTGCCGGAAATTTCATCGGCCGGCCTGCAAGATCCGCTCGGGGGGCAGATTGCCGTGATGATCTCGCGGTTAGTTGTCAGCTCAAAAGGTATTGATGCCATGGCCCTGGATGGGTCTTTGCGCGAGGCCAGGGTGAACTTGACGTCTTTGCCGGCATCGTTCCAGGCCGTCCGGTCCGATTTCGTTTTGAGTGATGACGTTTTGACGGTTAAGGATTTTTCCGCCGAGGTATCATCCGGCACGTTGACCGGAACGGCTAAGCTGACCAATCTGAAGACCACCCCGGCCTTTTCTTTGAAGGCCAAGATTGAAGGTGTCCCTGCCGAAGCGGTTTTGCCGCCGTTGGATTCCCAGGCGCGTTTAACCGGCATGATCGAAGGCGAGGCCCAATTATCTTCCCGCGGCCGGAGCCAGAATGATATTCTGCGGTCTTTAACCGGTCCCGTCGCTGTGAAGATCCTGGACGGCAAATTGGAGAATATGAATGTCCTGCGTGTCGTTTTAGAACGGATATCCATCGTGCCCAATTTGGTCGAAAAGATCTACGCCCAGCTGCCTGAAAAATACGCCGAGCAGCTGGAAAAGGACGAAACTGTTTTTCAGCAATTGGTCTTACGTATGCAGGGAAAGGCAGGGGGGCTGGTGATTGAGGAAGGGCGGGTCACGGCCGAGGCCTTCATGTTAACAGCAACAGGCCAATTGGATGATAATTTGGATCTGGATTTGAACGCGCGATTGCTTATTCCCAGCGATTTGTCCGCGGCCATGACAGCCGCGGTTGAAGAATTGGAGTATGTCCTCGATCAGGAGGGACAGATTGCCATCCCTCTCCAATACCGCGGACCGGTTCGCCGTTTGCGCCCCTTGCCGGATCTGAATTATCTTTCCAAAAGGATCTTGGTGAACCGCGGGGCCGAGGAATTGGATAAATTATTGGATAAGGTCTTTGATCGGGAAGAGCCGGACGGTTCGCCAGATGACGAATCTTCGCCGGAGGAATCGCCGCAAAAGTCTCCCGAAAGGGAATTGATCGAAAATCTGCTGGATACGATTCTGAATTAGTCTAAATACAAATCGGGGCGCAAGGACGTTGACACGATGGCAGGATAGCTGATGGAATAGATTATAGATAGTCCACACGATAAGAAAGGACCGGTTGCGGGATAACCGGTCCTTTCTTGTCGGGGATTAGATCTCAATAAAGGGTTTCACCTTGACGTTGGTCAGGCCGGCCTCTTGGCTCCACAAGATGGCCTGGTCATTCTCTTGCTTGTTGATGCGGCGGGCGATCTCCGGGTATTCTTTGGCTTTGTAGATGGGGACATATTGGTTCATCAGGTTGACGTAAGTGTCCTTGGGCAGGTTGGCCCCGATCCAGGCCAGGACTTCTTTGGTGCCGCTGACATTATTCGGCATGATGAGATGGCGGATCATCAGCCCGCGGTTGATGATACCGGCGGCATTGGGTTTGGCCGTGCCGACCTGGCGCTGCATCTCCAGCAGGGCTTTTTGGGTGATTTGGGGATAGGTTGAGGCGTCGGATGAATACTTAGCCGCCATGGACGACGATGAATACTTGAAATCAGGCAGATAAACGTCAATGATCCCGTCAAGCTCTTGAAGGATGGTTACCAGTTCCCACCCACTGGTATTATAAACCAACGGCAGGCGCAGACCTTCGGAGGCGGCCAGATCGACCGCTTTGAGGATGTGCGGGAGATAATGGGTCGGGGTGACAAGATTGATGTTGGCGCAGCCCTTTTTCTGCAAATTCAGCATCAGGGCCGAAAGGGTCTTAACGCTTAAAGGAGTGCCTTTGCCTTCCATGTTCGCCTCCCAGTTCAGGCAGAAAGCACACCGCAGATTGCAGTTGGTGAAATAGATCGTGCCCGACCCCTTGTTCCCGACCAGGGTTTTTTCTTCCCCCATGTGGGGGTGGAAGGAGGATATTTCCAAACGGTCCGATGAATGACAGAACCCTTCCTTGCCGGCCAAACGGTTGGTCTGGCACACCCGCGGGCATAAGGAACACCGTTTCATGACATGCCATAAACGATCCGCCCGTTCTTTGAGCTCGCCCATTCGGTGTAATTTGAGATAAGGCGGGGTATAATTCGTTGTTTGAGGTAAGGTTGTTTGGGCCTCGGCCATAGGCGTGAACCGCGATAATTCCAACAATCCCATGCCGGAAGCCGTGTAGCAAAACAGGGTCTTCAAAAAGTCTTTGCGGGACATTTTTCCCATAATGAAAACCTCCTTATCACTATTGCGGAATATTTAATACGCCTATTCCTATTTGACCGACTCATTAATTTTGGCTTTTTAATCGATCGGCAGCTCCCTTAAAAGTTTACGGACGGTGACGATGCCTTCGGTATCAGTAGAATAATCAACCTCAATCATGTAGGTGCCGTCGTCCCGCACGTCCAAATACTTCCTGTCGAGATCACACCATTCATTCCCGGACCGGGATGTGCTGTAGATCCACTCTCCATGGAAGCCTTTGCAGCTTAAGTAGGCTGAACAATGCATGCCAGAAAAGTCGTATCGGATATCGCTGATATTGCCGCAAGGTATGGGCGGCCCCCAGCAGCCTTTGATGGCACGGCGGTAAAAACAGATGCTTTTGTCGATGCATTCGTCTTTGCCCAGGCCGTCACAATCAAAATATCCCGTGCAAGAACCTTCGTCAGAAGGCGGGGGCGGCGAAGCTGTGGGGAAAGGCAGGGGGCTTGGCGCAGGAGTGGGGGTGGCTGCGGGTTCCCAGGTGCAGGTAGAGTATCTGTCACAGGTTGACCAGTCTGTAAATTCATCACAGATCCCTTCGCCCGAACACTCGGCGGCATATTCGATCACATCGCCGCAAGGGCAAAGGTCAATCCTGCAGCGTTCATCAGCAGCAAAACTGGCAGGAAAACAACCCGGCATGCGGTCCGGATAACCGCCTTGATTCAGGCAGATATCCGTGATGCCGCAAAAATCTTCATCGTCGCATTCTTCCACCCCTGGGGTGCAAACCGAATCACCGCACTCGGCGGCCGGTAAAGGCGTTGGGGAGGCGGCGACACAGCCGTCCACATTAAACGTGCATTCATCCGGGGCGCCCGGCGGATTGCAGGCCAAAAGGCCGGTGCCTTCCGGATAAAGGAGTGGCACAACATCATGACAGGTCATGCCGTCCAGGTTATCTTGATCGCATTGCTCCCCGGCGTCGATGACCCCATTCCCGCAGACCGGCCCTGTGCTGCCGCCCGGTCCGCTGACGCAACCGATTTTGGCCAAATTCATCCGGGCTTGTCCGGGATCGGCCGAGGCGTCATCAATCCCAAAGGCCGTAAAAAGAAATCCGGCCCCCACGAGAGCCGGGATGATGTAAAAAAGCGTTTTTTTTGATCGGGACATGATTTCCTCCTTACATGATAGGCATTGATCGTCTGCCGATATTTGTGAATAGA